>NZ_CP157676.1:300000-381945 GCF_040105105.1 Polaromonas hydrogenivorans
CTCCTCGGACCCGTCAAAAGGGTCGTAAAAATTGTTGCCCTTTTTGTCCCTCACGTACACGGTTTGGTTACCAATGCGCCCAACGTTTACTTCTGCAAGCCCTTGCCATGACTGAACCGGTTTCTCTCGAACGCACGATGACCCACCGCCTGCACACACTGTCCAAGCTGACCGACCGGGTTAGCCAAGCCGCGTATGTGCTGGATGCCGGCATCCCGTTCAGCGAGGGCCGGTGCCTGGCGGCCATCGGCGCGTTCAGTCCGCTGTCGGTCAAGGACCTGGCGTACCGGGCCAACTTGAACAAGGCTCAGGCCAGCCGCGCTGCGCAGTCGCTGGTCGATCTGGGTCTGGTGCACAAGCAAGCCAGTGCCACGGACGGGCGTGGGGTCGTGCTGACCCTGGCCGCCCGAGGCAAGCCTGTCTGGCAGCGTTTGATGACCGTGATCGAACGCCGCAATGACGAGATCGTCTCTTGCCTCAGTCCAGCAGAGCGCGCGCAATTGGATCACCTGCTCGATCGCCTGGTTGCCCATGCGCGGGAAGCCGCAGAGGTTGTCGGCTCGCTCGAAGAGTGAGTCGGGTGCGATGACCCCCTCTCTGCGCTGAGGGCAGCGGCACTCTTTTCTCCCGCAGCAGGCTGGCGCGAGCCCGTCAGAACAATTGGCGATGGGTGGTGAAGATGAACACCAGGTAGTCGTAAAGCGCATGAATGTAGTTGCGCACTCAACTTCTATTGACACAACGGCTCGTTGTTGGCGTGAGTACATACCCTAGTTGCGCGCGCAACCAGGTCTGATTATCATTCGCCAGCCTTTTCAGACCGGTGCTACATCTTTTGGGTGACCGGTGCAAGCCCTTTTGTCAACGATCACTGGAAGTCCCCATGAAAAATACCCACGCCCTGCGCCGCTGGATCAGCGTCGCGACACTTGCTTTGCCCATCGCGGCGGCTGCGGCCTATCCCGACAAGCCCATCGAATGGGTCGTGCCCTACCCGGCCGGCGGAGGCTCGGACGTGGTGGCCCGGATACTGTCAGTGCCGATGGGCAAGACGCTCGGCCAGCCCATCATCATCAACAACAAGCCTGGCGCCGCCACCAACATTGGCGCCGACTACGCCGCCAAGGCCAAGCCCGATGGTTATGTCATGCTGACGGGCGACACGGCAACGATGGCGGCCAACCCGGCCCTGTACTCCAAGCTCAGCTACAACGTCGAAAAGGACTTTGCCCCGGTTGGCCTGATGGCCCGCTTCCCGATGATCCTGGTGGTCAACCCCAGCGTGCCGGCGAAGAACCTGACGGAGTTTCTGGCCTGGGCCAGGAAGCAACCCAATGGCGTGAACTACGCGACGCCGGGCGCGGGCAGCCCGCACCACCTGGCGACCGAATTGTTCCGCGAGGTCAGCGGGCTCAAGATGGTGCATGTGGGCTACCGGGGCGCCGCACCGGCAGTGCAGGACGTGATCGGCGGGCAGGTGCCGATGATGTTCGTTGACACCGCCAGCGGCTACCAGCACATCCAGTCCGGCAGGCTGATTCCGATCGGCGTCGCCAGCCCGAAACGGATTGCCACCTTCAACACCCTGCCCACGCTGGCCGAACAAGGCCTGAAGGGCTTTGAAGCCTATGCGTGGCAAGGGCTGGTGGTGCCTGCCGCCACGCCGCCGGAGGCCGTGGCTGCGCTGAGCAAGGCATTGCTGGCGGCACTGGAAACGACAGAGGTCAAGGCGCGGTTCCAGACGCTCGGCCTGGAGGCGATTCCCAGCACGCCGGCACAGATGGCTGCCTATGCCAAGAGCGAGCGCGACAAGTGGGCCAAGGTGATTCGCGCCAGCAATATTCGACTCGACTGAAGCGAGACAGTCCTGTCGCGTTGCAGGTTGATAAACGGTTGGCGCAGAAACGAACGTGCTACAGCGCGGCAATCAATTCCGGCACGGCGGCGAACAGGTCGGCTTCCAGCCCGTAGTCGGCGACGCCAAAGATCGGCGCCTCACCGTCCTTGTTGATCGCCACGATGACTTTGCTGTCCTTCATGCCGGCCAGGTGCTGGATCGCGCCCGAGATGCCGATGGCCACGTACAGCTGGGGCGCGACGATCTTGCCGGTCTGCCCGACCTGCCAGTCGTTCGGGGCGTAGCCGGCATCGACCGCCGCGCGGGAGGCGCCCAGGGCGGCGCCCAGCTTGTCGGCCAGGGGTTCCAGCACTTCATGGAACTTCTCGCTCGAGCCCAGCGCCCGGCCACCGGAGACGATGATCCTGGCCGCCGTCAGCTCGGGGCGGTCGCTTTTGGCGATCTCGGAGCCCACGAAGCTGGACTTGCCGCTGTCGGCCACGCCGCTGACCACTTCAATGCTTGCCGCGCCGCCCGTGCTGGCCGCTGCATCAAAGCCGGTCGTGCGCACCGTGATGACCTTGACCGCGTCCAGGCTCTGCACGATGGCAATGGCGTTGCCCGCGTAGATCGGGCGCTCAAAAGTGTCAGCGGCATCGACCTTGGTGATGTCCGAGATCTGCGCCACGTCGAGCAGCGCGGCCACGCGCGGGGCGATGTTCTTGCCCGAGGCCGTGGCCGGAAACAGCAGGTGCGAGTAGACGCTGGCAATGGCGATGACCTGACCAGCCATGTTCTCGGCCAGGCCGTGGGCGAAGTGCGCGCCATCGACATGGATCACCTTGGCGACGCCCGCGATCTGGCTGGCAGCCTGCGCGGCGGCCTGGGCGTTGTGGCCGGCCACCAGCACATGCACCTCGCCGCCGCACTGGCTGGCAGCGGTCACGGTGTTCAGGGTGGCGGGGCGGATGCTGGCGTGGTCGTGTTCTGCGATGACTAAAGAGGTCATGGTGTGTGGGCTCCGTTGTTCTGCTTCTGAATTAGATGACTTTGGCTTCGTTGCGCAGCTTGTCCACCAGCGCGGCCACATCAAGCACCTTGATGCCGGCGCTGCGCTTGGGCGGCTCGCTGACTTTGAGCGTCTTGATGCGCGGCTTGACATCGACGCCGAGCGTCTCGGGCTTGAGATTTTCCAGCGGCTTTTTCTTGGCCTTCATGATGTTGGGCAGCGTGACGTAGCGCGGCTCATTGAGGCGCAGGTCGGTCGTGATGATCGCCGGCAGCGTGAGCGAGAGCGTTTCCAGGCCTCCATCGACCTCGCGCGTGACCCGGGCCACGCCGCCTTCGACTTCGACCTTCGAGGCAAACGTGGCCTGCCCCCAGCCCAGCAGCGCGGCGAGCATCTGGCCGGTCTGGTTGCAGTCGTCGTCAATCGCCTGCTTGCCCAGGATGACGAGCTGCGGCTGTTCTTTATCGACCAGCGCCTTCAGGAGCTTGGCCACGGCCAGCGGCTGGAGCTCTTCGACGGTTTCGACCAGGATGGCGCGGTCCGCGCCGATGGCCATGGCCCTGCGCAGGGTTTCCTGACACTGCAGCACGCCGCACGAGACGGCGATCACCTCGGTGGCCATGCCCTTTTCCTTCAGGCGCACCGCTTCCTCGATGGCGATCTCGTCAAACGGATTCATGCTCATCTTGACATTGGCGATATCGACGCCGCTGCCATCGCTCTTGACGCGCACCTTGACGTTGTAGTCGACGACGCGCTTGACGGGGACCAGGATTTTCATAATTCTTTCTTGACTGGATAGAAGTTCAAAATTGATTGTGGGCATCACCTTGACCACAGCGAAACAAATCAGGCCTTGTCGTTGGCAAAAATCCCGTCCAGCCGCTGCTCAAAGGCGTGATAGCCGATACGGTCGTAAAGCTCTTCACGGGTTTGCATCATATTGATGACGCTGCGCTGCGTACCCTCCGTCCGGATGGCCTGGTAGACAGTTTCGGCAGCCTTGTTCATGGCGCGAAAGGCCGACAGCGGATAAAGCACCATGCCCACGCCGCTCTGGCGCAACTCTTCCACTGTGAACAGAGGCGTACGTCCGAATTCGGTGATGTTTGCAAGGATCGGCACCTTCACCGCCTCAGCAAAGCGCTTGTAAGTGGCCAGATCTGTAACGGCTTCGGCAAAAATGCCGTCGGCTCCCGCCTCCACACAACGAATCGCGCGTTCGATCGCCGAATCGACGCCTTCTTGCACAATGGCGTCGGTACGGGCAATCAGGAAAAATGTGGCATCCGTTCGCGCATCGGCCGCCGCTTTTACACGATCCGTCATCTCCTGCGAGGACACCAGCTCCTTGCCAGGCCGATGGCCGCAACGCTTTGCGCCAACTTGATCTTCGATGTGGCAAGCCGCTGCGCCTGCCTTGACAAGGCTCTTCACGGTACGAGCGATATTGAAAGCGCTGGGCCCGAAGCCGGTGTCGATGTCAACCAGCAGCGGAACATCGCAGACATCCGTGATGCGACGGACATCGATCAATACGTCTTCCAGTGTGAGGATGCCCAGGTCAGGCAGCCCCAGCGAGCCGGCAGACACGCCACCGCCCGACAGGTAGATCGCCTGGTAGCCGGCGCGATGCGCGAGAAGCGCATGATTGGCATTGATGGCCCCGACGATCTGTAACGGCGCTTCGGCCACCAAAGCATGGCGAAAGCGGGCACCTGCGGTGCATGGGATGGTGGATTGGCTCAATTGACAGTCTCCAAGGTGAATCACGTAAACGCCATGTCAATGCGGTGACGTGGCCAGGCCGGTAAAAGCGCATTCTGTAGGCGTCAAAGTCTAGGCGCTATGCGCGACTGGCGACAGTGGCTCAAAGCGAAAGAAGTATTAGGTGATATTGAATAGGCGCAACAGTCCGAATTCACTTTTCGCCGGTTTGCAGTTGGCGACTGCGCCACCCGCAGGCAGACTCTGTGGCTATGAACATCTTGGTACTTCTCTGCGGTATCGCAGACCCTAAATTGCCGCTACCACGCGACATCAATGCCTTAGCCCTCGATTCGTTGCGTGCTGCGCATCCATTGTTAAGCCCATTCGATGAAGCCGCACTCGAACTCGCGCTGAAACTGCGCGACGCCGATCCCACGGTGCATATCACTGCGGTAGTCCCGGTCTCTTCGACTACCGACCCCTTGCTTCGCACCGTGGCGAGCTTGCGTCTCGATCAGACATTCGGGCTGGACATCCAGCACATTCCCAGCTGGAACAGCCTGGGCGTGGCACACGCGTGCGCAGCAGCCGTGTCAACGCTTGACCCGTTGCCCTCGCTCGTGCTGATCGGTCGCGAATTTGGCGACTGTGACGATGGGACAACGACTGCATGCATCGCTCAAGCCCTTGGCATGGCCTATTCCAAGCTGGTCTTTTCGATTGCAATCGAGAATGTGCATATTCATGCGGTACGTCAGAACGGTGCCCGACAAGAACGCGTACGGTTACCGTTGCCCGCCGTGGCGAGCGTGACCAATGATGCACGCAGCAAGCTGCGCCATCCTTTGCTAAAAAATGTAATGGTTGCCAAAAAAATGACTTTCAAGATGATCGATTTGTCAGAACCCATTCCTGGAAACGTTCAACTCACCGCGCTGGCCGCAGCACCTGTGCGCACGCGAGCCACCACCTGCAGGATGCTGCCCGGTAACGCGCAGATGCAAGCGAATGTGCTGGCTGAGCTCTTGCTCGCGCACGGGAGCGCCCGATGAGTATGTCATCCATGCGCCGCATCGTCGTTGTCCTGTTGCCGACGCAAGATGCCGCGGAACAACACTCGCTGCTTAACGCTGCCGCTGCGATGTCCAGCGACCACCACTGTCCGCTGGACATCGTCGCCCTGCGCGGCGGCACACAGGTCGACGTGACACCAGCGCCGGATCTGCCTGCGCATGCCACATGGTGGGACGTGGTACATGACGGTTTGGTTCAACTATCTACCGACTCCCTGGCCGAATTGGCCGCTCAAGCACTTGCAGCGGCGCAACTCGCACCAACGATGCCCCGCCTTGTACTGCTTCCCCCCGGACCGGACGGTATTGAGGTTGCGGCACTTCTCGCCTGGCGCATGGACGGCGCCGCGCTTGGCCAATGCATGAAGTTGGAGATAGACGGCGCCGCGGTCATCGGGCATCGCGCAGGTCATGGCGGCCGTATCATGCTGACCCTGCGCACCCAGCAGGCTCAATGCTTCGCGACCCTGCGGGCAGAAACCCGTCCGGAGCGAAGTGCCCTGTGCATCGCGCCTGACCGGCATGCGCTGGCGCTATCGGGAACACTGCCGGAGGCCTGCGATGTGACGTCGATTGAACAAACCGATGCGCTGCCGTCCCTCGAAGGCGCCAAACTCATTGTCAGCGGTGGTAGAGGCATGCAAGGCGATGAAGGTTTCGGTTTGCTGCGCGACATCGCGCAGCGCCTGAATGGCGCGCTCGGCGGCAGCCTGCCGACGGTGGATGCGGGCTGGATTCCGGTTGCGCGGCAGATCGGCCAGTCTGGCAAGTTTGTGTCCCCCCGCATCTACCTTGCGGTCGGCATCTCGGGGACTCTGCAGCACTTGGCAGGCATTTCGAGCGAGACGACCATCATCGCGGTCAACAAGGATCCTGACGCACCAATCTTCAGTGTCGCCGAAGCAGGTGCAGTTGGCGACTGGCGTGAGATCCTGCCAGCCCTGCTTGATCGCTTAGAATCCACTGCCGCAGAGCCAGCCTGACCTCGACTATCCTATCTGTTGAGCATGCAGCTCGCGTGCTACAGGGAACGCATTATGGATCGGTTGTGGGCAATGGAGGTTTTTGTGCGTGTCGCAGAATGCGGCAGCTTTTCGCGCGCCGCCGAGGCGCTTGACCTCGCAAACGCCACGGTGACGACCTGCATTCGCAATCTTGAGCGTCACCTTGAGGCGACACTTATCCACCGCGATACACGGCGCCTTCATCTTACCGAAGAAGGCGAGCTTTTCCTCAGCCGCGCAAAGGAAGTGCTGCGTGTCGTCGAAGAAGCGGAATCCGAGGTGCAAACTTGCCAGGGCCAACTGCGTGGTCCGCTGACCATCGAGATTCCGATCTCCATCGGCCACGCCTTGGTATGCCCTGCCCTGTCGGATTTCGCTGCACGCTATCCCCAAATCACCACTGCGGTCACGCTGACCAATCAACCGCACCACCTGATCGAGCGAGCCATCGACATTGCCATCCGCATGGACCGGGTAGAAGATGCTGATCTGGTCGCGCGGCCTATCTACGAGACATCGTACAAGGTGTGCTGCACAGCAGCGGTCGCGGCCACACTTCCCATTCATCCGAAGGATCTTGACCCGAAGCGCTGTCTGGGCGTACTGTCTGAGGAGCGACGCAGTTCGGGTTCATGGAAACTCACACGCGGCGATGAGCACATCACAGTAAATCCACAAGGACCGTTGCACTTGAACAGCAGCGACGCGCTTGTACTCGCAGCCTGCCAAGGTGGCGGAGTGGTACATCTGCTGGATATCTTTGTGAACCGCGCGCTCGCATCAGGTGAGTTGGTGCAGATTTATCCAGAGTGGACGATGGCCGCAAAAACATTTTATGCGGTCACTACCAAGTCGCGCGCCACATCGGCAAAGGTACGCGCATTCACCGACTTCCTGACGGAGGTGTTCGACTTGCAAGGCAGGCCGCCGCTTACCGATCGCGCCATCGAGGTACGCGCAATCGGCAAGCGCTGAGTGATCAGGCCAGGCCAGCGACCTCTGCCTCTGCGGTTCGCGCGGTAATCATGGTCCTGGCTGCCACGCGGCCGAACACCACGGCCTTACCAAGCGCCGATCCGGTCATGTAGGCGCCCCCGTGGAATCCGCCCATCACTTCGCCAGCCGCGTACAGCCCTGGGATAGGCGCGTCGAAAACGTCGATCACGCGCATGGATGCGTCCACGCGCAGACCACAGTAGGTACCGAACACAGCAGCGGTCGAGGGATAGGCATAGAACGGCCCAGTCTCGATACGGCAGAGGCGTCCATGATGATGAACCAGCGCCTTGCGTCCGAAAGCGGGATCTTCGCCGTTGTCCACACCCAGGTTGTACGCGTCGAGCGTCTGGCGCAGCGCGTCATGGGGCACTTCTATCATGCGCGCCAGTGCCTCTAGCGTGTCGGCCTTGATCAGCAAACCTTCTTCCAGGCGGCGGCCAAAATCGAGGATTCGAACGCGATCGTCGCCACTCTCGAAGATCGGCTGATCGAAGATCTGAAAGGATGTGTGGTAAGGCTGACTCATGACGGCATCGCCCAGCAGCTTGTACGAGATTGATTCATCGACAAATCGCTGACCATCCTGGTTAACGGCAATAGCCCCCTTGTACACCGCCAGGCAACTGTGGTGGTTCTGCATGTCCACCGGATGCTTGCCGTAGGTCCCCTTGATGTAGGCCATGTCCCGCAGGTCGGCGCCGAGCTTCCAGGCCATTCGCAAGCCATCGCCCACATTACCGTCTCCGCCGACGAAAACGGCGTTGACATAGTGCGGCGCAAAGCGATGCACCATCTCTGAATTCTGCCCAAAGCCGCCGCAGGCGAGCAGCACGCCGTCGCGCGCGAGCAGAATGAATTCGCCTTCCGGTTCTTCAGCGATGACGCCTTTGACCGGCGATGTCTCGCTGTCACGCAACAACCGCAATGCCTTTGTCGAGGTCATCACGGTAACACGGCCGTTGGCACGGCACTTTGAAACGAGCTGGCGCACGGTGTCGGCAGGATCGACCGTGTGCACGCGTGGCACCGACTGGCCCGACGATGCCTCGATGACCGGACTGAACTCGACGCCGTGTCCCCGCAGCCAGTAATAGGTGTCGAGCTGGTTGTCAACGTAGGCCTGAACCACTTCAGCGTCGTTCTCATGGTTGCCGACCTCGAGCAGATCGCGCTGGAGCAGTTCGGCGGAATCGACAACACCGTTGGCCGCCTGCAGGTCGGTCCCGGCAAATGCCAGGCACCCGCCACTCATGGCAGAAGAGCCGCCCGTCGCCTCCAGTTTTTCAAGCAGCAGCACGTCGACGCCACGTTCGGCAGCCTCAAGTGCTGCGGCAAAGCCTGCAAGCCCGCCGCCAATGACGAGCAATTGGGTATGTATGGTCTTCATGGCAATCACCTTGATGGGGTTGATTCGAGGGGCCGGCCATAGAAACCGAGCACTTCGCGCACACGCTCGCGCTCCGGCGGTTCGTTGTAGTAGCCGCGTTGGCAACGCACCACACCGCTCTGGCGCGACAGGTCGACCAGCATTTCAGCATGCTTGATCCAGCACGACAAGGAGTCGAGCACAGGCACACCGTCAACGCTGGACACGCCATGGGTCGCAAGCAGTACGCACAGCGGCGCTTCGCCTGGAATGATGACCTCGGCCCCTGCGTCAATCTGCGAGCGCGCCGCTACATGGAAGCGCTCGATCAGCGAACTGGGGTCCGAGAACCCCTGCAGCACGTCGGCGAACCTGAAACCCACATCCGAGACGCCGACCATACGCTCACGCAGGCCGTAACGGCGCGCATTGTCGGCGATCAGATCGGTCAGCTCATTGATGAACACCAGCACGCCAAAACGCGCACCGAGCAAGCACGATGAAAGCATGGCCGATTCACCATAGCCCACCACGGGAATATTCAGCAGTGAGCGGATCTCACGCAGCGCCGGATCAGGCAGTGTGCTGATGGCAAAAGCATCAAAACCCTCATGCTCCGCGCGCAGTGCTGCCTCAATGAACTGGGTGGCGTGCAGGTGTTGGAGTGCCGCATGGCGGATATCGTTGCCCGGATAGTTGGTCCGATAGGTTCCTTTGCGCATGCCGTGCATCACGATCTCGGTGTCCGGGCGGCTGACCCGCTGGAAATGTGCTTGCAGGGCTGCATCGTAAGCCCCCAGATCGGAGAGCACCGTAAAGCTCTGATGCCAGATTTTCAAGGCCATGAGGATCTCGCTTTCTTTAGGCTGAGAAGTCCACGGTGTCGGCGCTCACGACCCGGCAGAAGCGCGCAATGCTCTGCATTGAATTGCGGTGCTCTTCCTCGTTGTGCGCGCAGCACGCATCCTCGATCACCACGACATCAAAGTCGCGGTCGTGCGCATCGCGCACCGTTGCCTGCACCACCGCCTGCGTTGAAACGCCCGAGCAATAGATGCGCTGGATGCCCTGCGCACTCAACTGCGCCATCAGGGTGGTCGAGTAAAACGGACTGACCCGGTGCTTGACCACCTGCACATCGCCCGAACGTTGCTCCAGAGCCGGATGGATCTCGGTGCCAAAGGAGCCCAGCTTGAACAGGCCCATCTTGGGTGCGCCGCCGAAAACCGGCGAGTTCTTTGGGCACTCGTGGTAGTCGCTTGAAAAACCCACACGCACAAAGCCCACGGCCACGCCCGCCTCACGTGCTTTTGCCAACACCGCGACGGAGTTCTCAATCACGCGACGGCCGCGCACTTGTTCGCCCAGCGGTGATTTTCCGTTCGGGCCATCCACATGAACGAGATCGTTTTGCATGTCGAGGACGAGATAGATAGATTTCATGATTTATTAAATAGGTTTGATGAAAGAAAAAAGGCGAAGGATCGTGGAGGCGTGTCAGTCACACCACATGCCACCATTCACGTCGAGAACTTCGCCAGTGATGAAGCCAGCCTCACGGCCAGCGAGAAAAAGAATGGCCGCTGCCACGTCGGCTGCCGTGCCCATGCGACCTACGGGAATCAACGCCTGCAGCTGCGGCGGAAAAGAAGTGGTCATCGCGGTGGCAATCGGTCCGGGCGCAACCGCGTTAACCGTGATGCCGTCAACCGCCAGCTCCTTGGCGAAAAAGCCTGTCAGCATATGCACGCCGGCCTTCGAAACGCCATACGCTACATTGCCCGCCCGCTGCTGTTCGGCGGCGTCGATCCAGGCCCGGGCATTGCCACTGTTCTTTCCGACCACGGAGCCGATGTTCACGATACGCCCAAAACCCAGGCGCTTCATGCCGGGAACAACTGCCTGGCAGGCCAGAAAGGTCCCCTTCAGGTTGATGTCGATCACGCGGTCCCACTCGGCTTCATCCAGGGTCTGGGCAGCACCAAAGGACACCACGCCGGCCACATTCACCAGCAAGTCGACCGGTCCCAGCGTGGACTCGATACGCGACACCAGGGACACGATCTCTGCGCGCTTCGTCACATCAAGCCGCACGGCAGGCGTTGCGCCCTGCAGATCAACAGTGTCAATAGCCGCTCCGGCCGCTCCGTCGGCAGCCACCACGCGGGCTCCGCGCTCGCGCAAGGCTGCGCATACAGCGGCGCCGATGGCCCCCATGCCGCCGGTCACCAGGGCCACACGCCCCTCGAATGAAGCGGCTGTCATGGCTTTGACCGCCTTGCTGCAGCGACCCCACCGGCGATGCGCCCGAATACGAGGCCCTTGAGCACAGAGGTGGCGCCGGTATAGTTTCCGTAGTACATGCCCACCGTTTCGCCAGCAGCGTACAAGCCGGGAATGGCATCGCCCTGTGCGTTGACGACGCGTGCCGATTCATCCACTTTCAGGCCGCCGAAGGTGAAGACATTGGCAGAGATGATGGGATACGCGTGAAATGGTCCCTCGTTGAGCGGGCGGGCCCAGTTGGACTTCGGCGGCGTCAGATTTCTCGTGGCCAGTCCGTCCACTTCCAGTGGACGCCATTCGCCCTCGGGGCAGGCTGCGTTGTAGGCATCGACAGTGGCTTGCAGCCGCTGAGACGGCACGCCGATCTTCGCGGACAACGCGGCAATGGAGTCGGCGACGACGGGCTGCTTGTCGGTGCGGATGCCGAGTCTGTAATTCGGAATGCGCAGATGCTGGGCATCAAGGATTGTCCAGGCGGTGCCGCCACGCTGCTCGTAGATGCGGCGCGTCACAGGTTCATAATGCGCATCGACCGAGCCGGGTGCCTCGTCGGTGAAACGTTCGCCGTCGCGGTTGACCAGGATTCCGTACGGGAAGATGAAAACCGACGGCTCCGATACACCCGAGCGCGGGTCCACCGGCTCGGCATGGTAGCTGCCGAAGTCACCACTGGTGGCCGCGCCAATGTCCAGCGCCATGCGAATGCCCTCGCCACGGTTGTAGTAGGCGCCCTTGCAGACTGGCCGCAGGTATACCGAACGAGGTCCGATATAGCGTGTCATCATTTCTGCGTTGCCTTCAAATCCACCGCATGCGATCACCACCTCGCCTTGCAAGGTGAGGCGCGCGTTGTCACGCCCGATCGCACGCAAGCCCACAACCTCTCCGCGCTCGTCCATCACCAGGTCTTGTGCTGCGGTCTCGTAGAAAAACGTGACGCCAAGCGCTTCGGCGCGAGCTGCAAGAACATCGACCAAGGCCTGTCCACCACCCACGGGAAGAAGGCGCGGCTGGGAACTGGTCAAAAATTGCGTAGGAAGAAAATCGAAGCGGGCGCCCAACCCCTGAAGCCAGGCGATGGTGTCACCGGCTGCGCCCGAGAACCGCTCAATGACGGCCGGATCAGCCAGGCTGAGCGCACGAGCGATTGATGAGCGATGCGACGATACCGCTTCTTCCACCAATTCGGGGTCGATGCTTCCTGAGCCGTTTTCGGCGAGGTGCGTTTCGAAATCATCGGTGACTTCCGTGAGGCTCTTCATTCGCAGATAAGCTTCGGTGTAGCGGCTCTGGCCGCCGCGGTCATCACGCGTGGCGCGTTCAAGCACCGCAACACGGGCGCCTGTCTCGGCTGCGGCGACTGCGCTGGACAGGCCGGCTACACCGCAGCCAGCAACGACGACATCGAAAGAGGTTTGGGTAGGGTCTGGAGCGTTCATTGAGTGCAATCAAATAAGATGAATGCTGGTATCTTGCCGCCACCTCGTCAGGGTGAACAGGCCACCGGGGCGAAAAGATTTTTCGTTTTGCAGCGCGTTCAAGCCGACGGCGGGATGCGGGCGGCATTCAGAAAATCGGCTGCGCTGACCTGCTCAAGTTCGAGCAGCATGCGCCATAGACCTTGAGCGTCGGCATGGCCGGCATAGGATGCGCAGTCTATAAACTTGGAATGGACCTGCGACGTATCCAGCTCGAGCAGCGGTGAAGAAATTTCACCACTGGTTTTTGACTCCCCCGGTAACTCGATGCGAATTCGGGCCGGCGGATGCCCTGGGTTGTCAGGCAAGCTGGCGTCCACCTCGATGCGGTCGGCCAGCGCCAGCACCGCTACATCCGCAAGAGATGCTTCATGGAGGTTGGCGAGCGTGACTTCGCCATGCACAAGCGAAAATGCCGTCATGTAGGGGATGCTGTACTTTGCGTCCTGCAAAGTCTGCGGCCGGCGGCGTTGTGCAAGCGGCTGGCAGAGCCGGTTCGCCGAGCCATTGACGCTGACTACGACGCGCTCGATTTTCCTGAAGTCAGTGTGCGCCTGCAATTGCAATGCCGCAGCAACATAAGGATGCGACAGTCGACAGCAAGGCCAGGGCTTGAACGAGGTATCGGTTGCATGCCAACGCTCGGTTTGAAGCAACTGCTTGCGCAGCTCGGGGGTTGACTCCAGGCCCAGATAAATACGCAGCAGACCTGCAGCGCCGTCAAGCGAGCCTTCGGGCCCGACCAGGCCCGAACGAGCCAGCAAAGCCGCAGTCATCCCGCCCATGGCGGCAAAGGCCGGATAGATGGCACGCGCGTTGGAACCCACGCCAAAGCCAGCTTCCTTGCCACCAGCGGACTGCATGTAGGCAAAGCCGATTGCCGAGACAAGTTCGTCGTCCGTGAGCCCCAGAACGATGCCGGCCGCGAGAGCGGCCCCTGCATAGCCGAATAGCTGCGTCAGGAACCAGTCCGCCCCCGGCCCCTTGGCGGTCGGACTGCACAGCAGAGCGAGACGGCACATGAGTTCATTCCCGAGTGCCACGGCAGACACGATGCGGTCGCCATGCGCACCGACCAGCTCGGCAGCTGCCAATGCAGCAGGGAAAGTGACCGTCGTCGGATGAAGGCGCGCAAGATCGTGGATGTCGTCATAGTCGAGCAGGTGCGCCAGCGCGGCGTTAGCGAAGGCCGCCGCAGGCAAAGGCAGGCGCTCCGTGCCGCCTAACACGCTGCAGCCGTGCGCCGCACCCACCGAGAGCGGCCCAACGGCGTCGAGCAAGATACTCATGAGAACCGCTTCGCGGCGGCCGGCCAGTGCAATGCCCGTCGAATCGGCGATATGCAGTTTCGTGGAACGGACAACGTGCGGCGCCAGTATGTCGCCGTGGAGGCTGCGCAGCGTTTGCACCAGCACCCGGGTGAGAGGCACCGCGATCATTGCGCGGCCTCAGCCGATACAACAACGCCAAGCGGGACGATGGCTGATCGTTGCCCAAGGGGGCACGCCCCCGGCATTGATGCATCCAGGAAACGCATCACCCGCCAGGCGCGGTCCATGAGGGTTGTTTGGTAGTGCGGAAACGAAGGAAGTTCAGTGTGGGTGTGGTGCCAGATAAGCATTGGGTATTCTTGTTTACCAGGCGGGATTCTGGGTTCAACAAAAACGAAAACCGTATTCAGATCACATCGTTGGTGCCCAGGCAGTGGTGAGCCTAGACTTGCGACCGTAAGCACTCCGAGTTTTCAACGATTGGAGCTGCTCCCTTGCCACAGGAGACAAAAAATGAAATTTCCAGCCTTATCCAGGCGCAGTCCTGCCCGACGCGCGACACTTCGCGCAGCAACCGGTATAACGCTCTTCGCAGCCATCGCACTGGCCTTTCCCGCATGGGCACAGAAGAATTACCCCTCCAAGCCGGTGAAGCTGGTGGTCGGCTTTCCACCGGGCGGCTCAAATGACATCGTGGCGCGCATCATCACCCCCGCGCTCAGTGAAATTCTGGGTGCGCAAGTCATCGTCGATAACCGTGCAGGCGCCAGTGGTATCCTCGCTGCCGGACAGGTCGCCAAGTCTGTGCCCGACGGTTACACACTCATGCTGTCCAGCGCAAGCCCTCTCGTCATTGCGCCACACACGCTGGGAAAGCTACCCTTCGACGTCAATCGCGACTTTTTGGCCATCAATACCGTTGGCTTGACGCCAGAGGCTGTGGCGGTGGGCCCCAATACTTCAGTGAAATCGTTCAAGGAATTGATCGAACTGTCGAAGACACAAGACGTGACGATCTCTTCTTCAGGCAACGGTGGATTGCCACACCTGACGATCGAGTTGCTCAAGCAGGCTTCAAAGGGTCGCATCATTCATGTCGCCTACAAGGGCGCCGGACCAGCGATCACCGACACCCTGGCCGGTCACGTGAATGCGGTCACGATGGACCTGACCGCCCTCATCCCATTTATCAGGGATGGTCGGCTAAAACCACTGGCGGTGACGAGCGACAAGCGCGTTGATTTCCTGCCGCAGGTCCCCACCGTACAGGAAGAAGGTCTGCCGTCCTTCTCTGCCGTCAACTGGCTGGGGATCTTCGCGCCAGCCGGCACGCCAAAATCGATTATCGACCAGCTGCATGCAGCCATCGAAAAGGTCATGGCCAACCCTCAAGTGCGCGCGCAGTTGACAACCGCAGCCGTGATTCCCAATACCAGCGCATCACCGCAGGCATTCCAGGCCTTCGTCGCACAGGAAAACAAACGTTGGGCTCGGGTGGTGACTGACTCGGGTGCGAAGTCGGATTGAGGGCGCCCCCCAAGGATGAGTGTTGGTGATGAAGCCGAGGAACATCACGTCGAGCTTGTCATGACGGGTGAACACTTGGCTAGATCCTCTTAGTCGGCGAAACAACTGCTCAACGCACCATCAATAATGCCGCCATAAGATTGATGGATGCTGACAGCGCCCCCATATTGGGTCGTGAAGCCCTGCTCGGGTTGGCAGGCTGGCTGGCAAGGCGGGCAAGCAATGCAAGCGCAGATCTAAACGCAGATATGGACCGGGTTGCCGCTGCAAGCGCGGCGCAGTGTGGTGTGCCGCCTGAGCCAGATCGCCTGCCGGCAGTGGCAAGCGGGAGCGCAGTCAAAGGAGGCCAATCATGAACGAAAGCAGTCCATCGTTGCCCCATCCCAAGATCCACCGCCACCATCATGAACGGCTGGCGGTGGTGTATGTGCGCCAGTCCACACCCCAGCAGATGACGCGGCATCCCGAGTCGACCCGACTGCAGTACGGGCTGGTCGATCGCGCGCTGATGCTCGGCTGGTCGCGCGTTGACGTACTGGTCATCGATGAAGACCTGGGCAAATCGGGCAGCACCGCCCAGGGCCGTAGCGGCTTTCAGCGCCTGGTGACCGAAGTCAGCCTGAACCGGGTCGGACTGGTGTTGGGCATTGAGATGTCGCGCCTGGCGCGCTCGTGCCGCGACTGGTACCAGCTGCTTGAAGTGTGCGGGCTGTTTGCCACGCTCATCGGCGACTGGGATGGCGTTTACGATCCGGCGGATTACAACGACCGGCTGCTTCTGGGCTTGAAGGGCACTATGAGCGAGGCCGAGCTGTACCTGATCAAGCAGCGCATGCTCGCGGGCAAGCGGGCCAAGGCCGAGCGCGGCGAGCTGGGCATGGCGCTGCCGCGCGGCTACATCCGGCAACTCTCCGGCGAGGTTGCCAAGGATCCCGATGCGCAGGTGCAGGGCACCATTGCACTGGTCTTCAGCCAGTTCGAACGCCTGCGCAGCATCAATGGCCTGCTGCAGTATCTGGTGCGCCACCAGGTCTTGTTGCCCGATCGGCTACGCGGGGGCCTGCGCAAGGGTGACCTGCAATGGCGTCGCCCCAACCGTGCGACGCTGAGTAATCTGCTTCACAACCCGATTTATGCGGGGGCCTATGTCTACGGACGCCGGCCCACCGATCTGCGGCGCTGCAAGCCGGGGCGCCCGGGCACGGGCAGAGTGGTGGCCAGGGCGCTGCAATGGGGGGTCCTGCACAAGGATCGCTTGCCGAGCTACATCAGCTGGGAACAATACGAGCGTAACCTGCATCAACTGCAGATGAACAATGCCCAGGGCATGAGCGCCATCCGCCATGGCCCATCACTGCTGTCGGGCTTGCTGATCTGTGGACGCTGCGGACGGCGCATGGCGCCCAGCTATCGCAACAGCGGACACTCTTTGCGTTACGAATGCGCTCAGATGGCGATCAATTATGGCCAGGCGCGGTGCCAGTCGCTGGTGGGCCGCACGCTCGATGCATTCGTGGCGCAGCAGGTGCTGCGCGCGCTGGAGCCGGCCGCACTCGAGATCAGCCTGCAGGTGGCCGACCAGATCGAGGCTGAGCGCGCGCAGTTGCAGCAGCACTGGCAGCAGCGCCTGGAGCGGGCGCATTACGAAGTGGAGCGGGCCGCGCGGCAATACCAGTGCGTCGAGCCTGAACACCGGCTGGTGGCGCGCACCCTGGAGCATCAGTGGGAGGACGCCCTGAACGCCGAGTCAGCGCTCAGGGCTGACTACGAACGCTTTGTGGCCGAGCATCCCTGCCGCCTTTCGGCCGAACAGCGCGAGGCGATCCGCCGACTGGCCGCAGATATTCCAGCGCTCTGGCAGGCTCCCACCACCACCATGGCCGATCGCCAGGCCATCGTGCGCCAACTCATCGAGCGCGTCACGGTCACCGTGCAAAACGACAGCGAGAAGGTCGATGTCCATATCCACTGGGCCGGTGGTCACGCCACCCAAGGGACGCTGACGCGTCCTGTGGCGCGGCTCGATCAGCTCAGCTACTATCCCGAACTGACGGCCCGCGTGGCCGCGCTGCATGCCCAGGGCCATGCGCGATCTGGCATTGCGCGCCGGCTCAACGAGGAGGGCTGGCGGCCGGCCAAGCGGTGTGAGACTTTCAACGCGTCAATGGTCGGAGCCTTAATGGTCAGGATGGGACTGCACACCAAGCAGCAAACGCCTGCGGCGATGGTGGTCCAAAGGCAAAGCGATGAGTGGACGCTGGGCGAGCTGTCCCACCTGCTGGACATGCCGGCGCCGACCCTGTTCTCCTGGCTTCGTCGCGGCGAGTTGCAGGCAAGGCAAGTGATGAGCCAGTCCCATCGGCTTTGGCTGGTTCACGCTACGGCCCAGGATCTGGCGCGGCTGCGGTCACGGCGAAACGCAGCATCGGCAAAAGCCATTGATGAATTCGCCATTTGAGTGTTACGGAGGTTGTATGACTGGTAGATCTCGACCTCATTGCGTCGCTTGTACAGCGTCTTGTCGTATTGCCACAATCAACGCGTTTTTTTAGCGGCGGCACGACCGGTATGAAACTCCGCGCTGCTCTCAGTGCGCGGGTTTCGTTGCCTTCACTACCGTAAGCGTACGACGAGTACCATTCTTGCGCGGGAGTGATGCGCCGGGCAGTATCCGGGGAGTTGCCCACCACGATGGTGTGCACTCAACCCGGACAAGTGCACACCACCATGGAAACTCCCAGAAATCCTCTGAAGGCCACCAAGCGCAGACACAGCGCGGCCTTCAAACGCAAACTCGTCAAGCTGACCGAAGAGGCCGGCGCCTCGGTCGCAGCCATCGCGCTGGCGCACGGCATCAATGCCAACTTGCTGTTCAAGTGGCGGCGCGCACAGGCTGGCCGCCCGGCGCGGCGCAAGCCCGCCGCGCAGGCCGTACTGCTGCCCGTCACGCTGGATCCCTTGCCACCGGCAAGCGCGATCATCGAGTTGCCAGCGCCAGCGCCAGCGCCAACGCCAACGGCGCGGGCACCGGCAGTTGGCATCATCGAGATCGATTTCGGCGGTGCGCGCGTGCGACTGCGCGGCAGCGTCGATCCGGACAGCGTGCGCTGCGTGCTCCAGGCGCTGCGAGACGCGGGATGATCGGCCTGCCGGTGGGCACCCGCGTGTGGCTGGCCGCAGGCCTGACCGACATGCGCCGAGGCTTTGACGGCTTGGCCGCCTTGGCGCAAGGCGCGCTGGCCCAGGATCCCTTCTCGGGCCATGTGTTTGTCTTTCGGGGCCGGCGCGGCGACATCGTCAAACTCTTGTGGTGGGACGGCCAGGGCATGTGCCTGTTTGCCAAGCGCCTGGAGAAGGGTCGCTTCGTCTGGCCGCAGGCCGACGCCGGCGCGGTCTCGCTCACCCCGGCGCAGCTGTCCATGCTGCTCGAAGGCATTGACTGGCGCATGCCGGTGCGCACTTGGCAGCCCACGCTCGCCGCCTGAGGTGATGGACGGATGGTCCGCCCCCAAGGGGCGCGCGCAGGGAAGCGGGTGGACGCAACACCACATGCAAGGACTACCCGCAACCGTGAAACCCCTTCTGTTGGCGCGCCGGTTTTGCTGGCAAAGTGGTGTCCATGAGTTCACACGCGCTGCTGCAACAAATCGAGGCTTTGGAGCAAGGCGTCGCGCAGCGTGACCTGGAGATCGGCGCGCTGCGCCTGGCCATCGACAAACTCACGCTGGAGTTGTTCCATCTCAGGCGCATGCGCTACGGGCGCTCCAGCGAGAAGGTGGACAGCGCGCAGTCAGCAGTAAAGGCGCCTGGCGCTGCACTCGTACCAAAGGGGGAAGCGGGTCAGGCCGTGCAAAGCGCCCCTGTCGTCGACCTTGAGGACGACCGCCACAAGCGCCAGGCGGCGGCCTGCCGCACCGCCCCCCGGCAGTTGCCCGGGCACCTGCCGCGCCAGGAGGTGACGCACCTTCCATCGCCACAATGCACCTGCCCGGGGTGCGGAACCGCGCTGCGCCAGATTGGCCAGGATGCCTCGGAAGTGCTGGAGTACCAGCCCGGTGTCTTCAAGGTCATGCGCCACGTGCGCCCCAGGTTCGCGTGTGCCCAGTGCCACACGATCGTACAGGCGAGCGCGCCGAGCCGTCCGATCGAGCGCGGCTTGGCCGGCGCTGGCGTGATCACGCAGGTACTGGTGGGCAAGTTCTGCGACCACCTGCCGCTTTACCGCCAGAGCCAGATCTACGCCCGCCAGGGCGTGGTGGTTGAGCGCTCCACGCTGGCGGACTGGGTGGCCGGCGCGGCGCGGCTGCTCCAGCCTTTGGCCAACGCCGTGCGCCGCTACGTCCTGAGCGCGGGCAAGATCCACACCGATGACACGCCCGTGCCAGTCCTGAGCCCGGGCCGGGGCACGACGCGCACGGCCCGGCTGTGGGTGTATGCGCGCGACGACCGTCCCGGCGGCGATGCGTCGCCGCCAGCGGTGTGGTTCGAGTATTCCCCGGACCGCAAGGGCGAGCATCCCAGGGGCCACTTGGCAGGCTTTGCCGGCACTTTGCAGGCCGACGCGTTCGCCGGTTATGTTGCGGCAGAATTTATGTAGCGGCGGTGGCCGGTTGTACAGGAAGCGAGTGGTATTTGTCGACTGTTGACACAACATAGATTTCAGCGCCTTCTGACCTTCCAACCAACGTTCGGAGGTCTGCCATGTCCAGGAAATCCACACACGCGAAGGTCGCAGGTAGTCGCCATCGCGAAGCGCCGTTCTTGCCGGAACGGGAGCGATATTTGCGCAACTGCGCGGATTCCGGCGCGACGCCAGGATCATTGACCATAAAGCGCAATGAACTCATTTGGATTGCTCGCCTTCTTCCCGCGACAGCGCCGCTAGGCATCGATATTGCTCAATTACATGAACTCGTGCAGCAGCGAGCATCGATGCATACCGGCATCACAATGGGTACGCGAATGATCGTAGTCGCCAGACCGTGGCTGCGGTTCCTCGGCTGGTGGCGTGAACCAACCAAGGATCTTGCGTTTCAGGGCTTTCTCGACGGCTATATCAAATGGATGTGCGACGAACGAGGGTTCAGTCGATCCACAGTCGACCAATGGCAAGGAAGAATAAGGCAGTTCCTCCAGTGGTGCGAGGAGACGGGGCGGGATTTGAAGGGACTGCGGCCAACCGATATTGACGACTACTTCATTCGGAATGCGGCGCGCTGGGGGCGGATATCGATGAAGACAATGACCGGGGCACTGCGCATATTTCTGCGTTACGCGGCAGCCCATGGTCTATGCGACTCCCGCCTTGCCACCGCACTGCGCACACCCCGCATGTACGCTCAGGAATCGTTGCCATCCGCGCCAGGATGGACCGACGTCCAACGGATTCTCGCCACGACCGAGACCGACAAGCCGGCCGACATCAGAAACCGCGCAATCCTGATGCTCCTGTCGATCTACGGCATGCGTCGCGGCGAGGTAGTTGCTTTGCGCCTCGATCAGGTGGACTGGGCTGGGCGAAAGTTGCATGTATTTCGTTTGAAACGCCGGCAGCCGCAGGTCTATCCGTTGTTGCCCACTGTCGCGCAAGCATTGGCCCGCTATATCGACACCGTGCGCCCGCACTGTTCTGCCCCAGAGATATTCCTCAGGCTGAAAGCACCACAGCGGGCGTTGACCCCGGCGGCGCTATTCGACTTCGTCAATGGCAAGTTCAAAGCTCTGGGAATCGAGACAAAGCATCGTGGCCCTCACGCATTGCGCCATGCTTGCGCTGCGCGGCTGGTCGCACAGGGATTGAGTTTCAAGGAAATCGGTCACCACCTTGGTCACCGAAGCGCATCGGCCACGATGACCTATGCCAAGGTCGACATGCGTGCGCTGCGTGAAGTCGGCGACTTCGATCTGGGAGAGCTGTCATGAAGCTGATCGATGTGGTGACGGCATATGTGGTTATGCAACGGTCGCTGGGCATGCGATTCACCGCCGCTGACCGGCTCCTGCGGCAGTTTGCCCGTGAAATGGGCAATGTCGGCATGGCCGATGTCCGGCCTGAAGCTGTCGTGACGTTTCTGCAAGGAGCCGGGGCACTCACGGCCACATGGCGGCTCAAGTACAACGTGCTGTCGGGCTTATATCGGTTTGCCATCAGCCGGGGATACTGCGAGGCATGTCCACTTCCAACAAATGTGCCAAAACTGCCCCCATCCCAAACGCCCTATGTCTACTCGACGGGAGAGATCCGCCGCCTGATAGACGCCACACCCTCGTTGTACAACTACCGCAGCCGACAGCAGGCATCCATGTTTCGGACTTTGATCTTGCTGCTGTATGGCAGCGGCTTGCGCATCGGCGAGGTGCTGCGGCTGACCATGCCCGATGTGGACTTGATCGACCGGATCATCATCGTGCGCGACACGAAGTTCTTCAAGACCCGTCTGGTGCCGATTGGCCCACAGCTATCTGCTGAACTGGCCGCTCATATGGATCGCCGCCGGCACCTGCCGATGCCGGCAGGAGAAAGTTCGCGCCTGTTCACCTCATACACAGGTCAGGGATGGCCTTATTCCCAGGTCATCACGTTGTTCCAGCGCCTGCGCCTTGCAGCTCACATCGAATGCCCAGAAGGGGAATTGCATCCACCACGCCTGCATGATTTGCGCCATACCGCAGCGG
The DNA here is from genome assembly GCF_040105105.1 of Polaromonas hydrogenivorans. Lineage (GTDB taxonomy): Bacteria > Pseudomonadota > Gammaproteobacteria > Burkholderiales > Burkholderiaceae_C > Polaromonas > Polaromonas hydrogenivorans. Next base: position 322,236 of record NZ_CP157676.1, read on the forward strand.
TACATCGCGTTCTTGCATGGTATCGTGATGGCAAGGACGTGCAACGCCTGCTTCCGCAACTGGCGACCTACCTGGGCCATGTAGACATCAAGTCGACCCAGCGATATTTGCGCATGACCCCGGAGCTGCTCGAAGAAGCAAGCCGCCGCTTCGCACGGTACGCGCAATGCGGAGATGATCATGAATGACCGGAACCTGCTTGGCCCGTGGATCCGACGCTTCCTGCTCGAACATATGGTGGCGGAACGCAACTTCTCGCTTAACACCCAGGCCAGCTACCGCGACACGTTGACTTTACTGTTGCCTTTCTCGGCCAAGATCGGTGGTTTCGCAATCGACCGAATGACAGTTGAGGATATCTCGCCAGCCGTCGTGCGCCGGTTTCTGGACCATGTCGAATATGATCGGCATTGCAGCAGCGCCACGCGCAATCTGCGGCTGAGCGCGATCCACTCGCTGGCACGCTTCATCGGAATGCATTCGCCAGTTCATCTGTCCTGGTGCGGCGATGTAAGGTCAATCCCTTTCAAAAAAACAGCCAAGACCCTGGTCGGCTATCTAGAGAAGCCGGAGATGGACGCATTGCTGGCATCGCCAGACCGCCGCACGGCAATGGGCGCACGCGACTATGCCTTGCTCCTGTTCCTGTACAACAGCGGAGCACATGCCGACGAAGCCGCGAAGTTGACCATCGGACGTTTGCAGCTCAGTGAGCCGGCATCGGTTCGCATACTTGGCAAAGGAAACAAGACACGGGTTTGTCCGCTATGGCCAGCAACGGCGTCCGTTCTGACACGACTCGTAGCCGGACGCAGTGCGAACGATACCGTATTTCTTGGGCGGACCAATCAGCCGATGACACGGTTCGGCGTACATCGTATCGTCACCCAATATGGCGAGCATGCGGCTAAATCTCTCGTTACGATGAAAGGAAAGCATATCAGCCCGCACTCGGTCAGGCACACGACGGCCGTTCACCTGCTGCGCGCTGGGGTCGATATCAACACGATCCGAGCATGGCTGGGACATGTCTCCCTTGATACAACAAACATCTACGCCGAAGTTGACCTGGAGATGAAGGCAAAAGCGCTTGCCAGCGTGGATATCTCGGGACTGCCTGCAGCGGCACGCCGTTCGACCGCGCTGCCTTCGCTGATGACGTTTCTGAAGCAACTATAGTTTGGAGGCGATATCTTATGTGCGGGAACGCGAGTCAGCTCTCATTGGCGGATTCCTGACTCGATCCCGCCGCCGCTACATAAATTCTGCCGCAACATAACCGGCGAAATGTTGTGCACAACATTTCGCCGGCTACGACGCCTTGTTTGCCGATGGCCAGGTCGTCGAGGCTGCTTGCTGGGCTCATTATCCCGAGTGCAGTTTTATCTTGAGGAAAGCCAGTTGCCTGCAGCGTTCATGCGGTCGATCTATGGCCGAACTCCACATACTCACCAGTCAGTAATATAGGAGACAGAAGGATGGCGGAAAAATGACTTCACCAGGGCTGGGTCGTTCGCGATGTTTTGCATCTGCGCATCCACGCGGCACTGCAGGTTTTCACCCGCCTTCAGCGGTGAGCGCGCCACACCCGTACGCTTGGCGTGGCTCCATACCAGTTCGTCTGGATTGAGGTCTGGGGCATAACCGGGCAAGAAGTGAAGCGTCAGTTTCCCGTGAGTGCTGGCCACATACTCCTTGACGCACGCTGACTTGTGGGCAGGCAGTCCATCGACCACCAGACGCACTGGTTTTTTGCGCCGGCGCATCAATTTCTTGAGCAACTGGGCGAACAATTCCCCCGTCAAACCGCCTTTGTAAGTGGCAAACCAGAAAGCACCTTTGGCGCTGATGGCCGATGCTGCACTGATGCTCTGGCGTTGCCCTGGGCGCTCAACCACCGGGGTTTGCCCACGGGGTGCCCAGGTCTTGCCATGCACTGCATCGGCCCGAAAGCCGGACTCGTCCCAGAACAAAATGTCGGCCCCGCTGCCTCGGGCTTCATTCGCAATGGCCGGGTATGTCTGGCTTTTCCAGCGCGCTACCGCGTCAGGGTCGCGCTGGTAAGCGCGCTCCAAGGGTTTTTGCGCTGTCAACCCCAAGCGCGCCAGTAGCGCCCCAATGCTGGCCAGCGAAAGGGATACTTCAAAGCGCTCCAGCACAAGCTCTTGCACGATTTGGCGCGTCCATAGTCCGAAGTCAAAACCGTACTGGTCGGGGCGCTTGCCATTGACCCAGCGAAAAACCTGGCGTTCTTGCGCGGGGGTGAGCTTGCGCGGTCGCCCCGTCCCTTTGCTCGAACGCAGTGCCCGCAGTCCTCGTCCGCGCCCCTTGACCATCGCACGGCACTTGTAGCCCCACGAACGATGCATACCCAGCGATGCGGCTACATCGCCAGGATGCTCGCCTTCGTTCATGCGTTGCACCGCCAGAACCCGCATTTCCTCCAGCGTGTTGTGGGCCAATTTGCGTCCGTCTCGTTTCATGCCACGTAGGAGAAATATCGAACGACACAGTTCCCAAATTTGTACGCTTAATTACTGACTGGTGAGTAAGTTTGGATAGCTCACAGGGACTGCAAGAACGCGAGCAGGTTGGCCTTGGGCTTCCATGCCTTCGCGTTTGCCGGCTCGATACCGGCCTTCTTCCAGAAAGCCTCCATGGCTTCTTGCTTCATCTGCAGGTTGGTCGTGATGTAGCGGCCGGTCGTGGCGACGCTGGTGTGGCCGAGGTAGTCGCGGATCACCGTCACGTCGGTTCCCGACTGCAACAGCGCCACGGCGCAGCTGTGGCGCAGGACATGCGGCGTGATGCGTTTGCGCCGCAGCACGGGGTTGTCGCGAGCCGCCGCCGCCGCGTGCTTGCTGAGAATGTAGGCAACGCCGTCGCGCGTCAGAGGCTGGCCATGGCGATTGAGGAATACGCACTGCCCGCTGGCAGCATCTGACATACCGCGCAGTCGGTGCAGCGCGTTGGCCGTCTCGGTCCACAGCGGCAACAGCCGCTCTTTCCTGCCCTTGCCACGCAGGCGAACCTGCCTGGGTGCGGCCAATTGCAGATCGTCCCACCGAAGCCCGGTGGCCTCGCTGACCCGGGCACCACAGTTGTACAGGAAGAGCAGCAGCGCGCGGTCGCGCCATCCGTCGAAGGTGCGCTGGTCGGGCATGCCAATGATCAGGCGGGCGTCCTCTACCTCAAGGTAGGTCGCCGGTCGCTGCCGCGCCTTCTTCGCCGGGATGGCCAACACCCGCACGAACTGCTGTGAGTGCGCCAGATCGTTGCGCAGCAAGTGCTTGAAGAAGCTGCGGATCGCCGCCCGGCGGCAATTGCGTGTGGCTGCTGAATTTGATCGCTGCGCCTCGATGTGATCCAGGAATCGCGTCACCGCGTCGGCGTCGATGTCGCCGATCTGCAAGGAGGCAATCCCTTGGCCGCGCTGCTCGGCGACAAACTTGAACAGCATCGTCAACGCATCGCGGTACGCTCGGATCGTGTGAACGCTGGCACCTCGCTGCTTGGGCAGGTACTGCGTGAAGTACGACTGCACATAAGCGAACAGCGACGGCACGCGGCTCATGGCAGGCGGCGTTTGCTGCGCGAGTGCTGCTCGAAGCGCTGGCTCGCAAGTTGCAATAGCTCAGGCGTGGCCTTGAGGTATACCTGCGTACCAAGGACGCTCTGGTGTCCGAGATAGGCCGACAGCCACGGCAGCTTCGCGTGCACGTCCACGCCTTCGACGGCCCAGGCGGTCAGCCGATGCACGGCAAAGGCATGCCTGAACTCGTAAGGCCTGGCGCCCGAGCGACCGCGTGGCGGCTTCAAGCCGAGATCGCGTAGCAGACCTCGCAACGCCTCCGAGGCCGCACGCACGGTGAGCGCTGATCCATCGCGACGGATGAACAGTGTCAAGGGGTCGTCGGCACCGCTTGCCGCCAGGACTTCCTCGCGTTGGCGCAGGTAGTGACGGAGTTCGAGGACCAGATCTTCGCGGATCGCCAGGATGCGCGAGCGCCCTTTGCTTCGTTGCACTGTCAGGACGGCTCTGCGCAGATCCACGTCGGCCAGGTGCAGCTTGGTGGCCTCGCCCAGCCGCATCCCGGTGCAGTACAGCACGAGCGTGAGCGCGCGCAACATCGCCCCCCACATGTTTCGACCCTCGTGCCTCGTGGCGGCGTCCAATAAGACAAGCACCTCTTCGCGGCTGAAGATATAGGGCACAAACACCGACTCCTTGACCGGTGCCACCGCGTGATCGGGGACAAAGCCATGCGGATCGCTGCGGCGGCGGAAGAGGCACAACTGGCGCACCACGCCGAACTCGTTGCCCACCGTGATGGCCTTGCGGCCCTCGATTCGCGTTGCCCACTGCGTCACCGCCTGGTCCAACGCCACCGGCCGTTCGCCGTACTGGTCACGCACGAAGCGCACGAAACTGTTGAGCACGAACTCGGCGCGGCCGTAGCCCATGCCCATGGCCCGCTTGAACGCCAGGAACTGCGTTGCGTCGTGGGCCAGGATGTCGGCGGTAACCTTTGTGTTCATCGCGGCACCGGCAAAGAGACCTCGCGCAGCGACTGCGTCGCAATGCGCACGTAGGCCGATACCGAATCCGCAGCGCGATGGCCGAGCAGATCCGACAACACTTGCGCCTTGGTGCCTACGTCGAGTTGCCGCGCGGCGAACGAGTGCCGCAAGACGTGGCTGCCCAGGTAGGGAGCTTTGATGCCGGCGGCCTTGGCATGTTTGATGAGAATGTGCCGCACCGCCGACGACGCCGTGAGGGCGCCGAACGGCACCTTCATCTGGACGAACACATGCCGTGTGGGTAGGTGTGGTGGACGCCCATTGCGCAAGTACCGGGCCAATACCTTGGCCACCGGGGGAAGCAGGGGCAGGACGAAGTTGACACCGGTCTTCGGGCGCGACATCTGAAGCGTGCCGGCGCTCCAGTCGATGTCTTGCAGTTGCAAGCCGATCACTTCACCGGCGCCCAGGCCGTAGGTGCTCATCATTAACAGCAGCGCGTGGTCGCGCAGCCCGCACGCCGTGCTCGTGTCCACCGCACGCAAAAGTCGCTGGACGTCCTCCCAAGGCAAGGCCCGCCGCGGCCGTTCAAACTTCGGCTGCACCGGTGAGATCACTGCATCGGCCAGGTCAACGCGAATGCGCCCGCTGGCCAACAGGAACCGGGCAAAGGATCTGACCGTGCTGGCGATGTCGGCTGTCGTCGAGCGGGCATAGCGACCGGCGCACTCGATGAGGAAGGCGTCGATGTCGGGTAAGCGCAACCGGCGCCAGGTCTTGCCTGAACGCCCCAAGTGCTCGAGCAGCTTGCCGACGTGGTCGAGCTTCTTGTGGATCGTGACTTCGGGGTTGCCGCGCTGCTGCCCAAGCTGGGCAGCGTAATCGCGCAGGACCGCCGTTGCCGGCGGCGCACGGCGTTCGATGGGCCTCCACGGTGGTACCGGCATGCCCATGACCTCGTAGACGCGGCGCAGCGAGCGCATCGACGAACTCGCAAGACTGAGATTGGCGGTGTTGATCCGGCGTGAATGCCCGTACCAGGCTTGGAAACGCTTGACCCCATCGCGCGTTAGCTCGGCGGCTTCATCAAGACCGAGGGCACGGCAGTAGCGTCGGAACCGACCGATCCACTGCAGGTATTGCTGCGCGCTGCTCTGGCAAACACAGCGATCGCCGCGCCACACGCGCAGGATGTCCCGAACACGGGGCGTGGGCTCGGATTGCTGTGTCCTGGATGACGGAGTGACCATACAAGCGACATACGCGAACCAGGCCAGATCGGATGCAAGGATCCATAGAATTCGCCGGATTTATGTGGGGTGACGCGCCAGGCCTGCTCCTCGTGCGGACAGTAACCTCATGCGTCGAGCCCCGGATAAAACTGCACTCGGGATAATGAGCCTTATCTGGAGCTCCAGATAAGGCTCATGCCCGGAGAAAATACTATGAAATCCACAAGGGCCAAGGCGAGATGCCCGGCACGCTGGCGCACCAGGCGCTGCTGCGCATCGGGGTGCTGTACGCCATCGAAAAAGATATCCGGGGCCAGCGTGCCGAGGAGCGCCGGCGCCAGCGGCAAAGCCGCGCCCGGCCCCTGGTCGAGGCGCTGCACGGCTGGCTCCAGCAAGCCCTGGGCCAGCTCTCGGCCAAGTCGTCCATGGCGCAGGCCATTGGCTACTCGCTCAACCATTGGCAGGCGCTCACGCGTTTCGTGGACGACGGGCACATCGAGATGGACAACAACGCGGCCGAGCGGGCGCTGCGCGCGGTCGTCCTCGGGCGCAAAAACTACCTGCACTTTGGCTCGGACGCCGGCGGCGAGCGCGCCGCCGTCATCTACACCCTGATCGGCTCGTGCAAGCTCGGCGGCATTGACCCTTATGCCTACCTGCACCATGTGCTGGGGCGCATCGCCGACCATCCGATCAACCGGATTGACGAGTTGCTGCCCTGGCGGGTGGCCGAGCGGCTCAGGCCTGCGTGGCAAGCTGCCCAGGAAACGCAGGAAATGGCGCGCGCGGCTTGATGCGTGCCACAGCGCATCCACCGATTTCGCTAAAGTAGCCAAACATGACTGCCAAGCTGCACCGACTGCCAGGAGGCGCGAAGAAGTCCGGGGCCAAAACCTCGGCCCATGCCAGCGGCGGGCTACGCGCCTACCAGCTCCATATCGAGCTCGAAGGGGTGTATCCCCGGGTCTGGCGCCGCCTGCTGGTGCCCACCACGATCGATCTCTCGCGCCTGCATGTCGCGCTCCTGTGGAGCACGGGCTGGCAAGGCGGGCACCTGCATGAGTTCGTCTTTGCCGATGCCAGCTACGGTCCGTTGGAGCCCGACTGGGACTTGCCCGAAGGCGTGATCGATGAGTCCACCGTCACGCTGGAAGAGGCGCTGGGCGCGCGCAGGACGTTCCTCTACGTCTACGACTTTGGGGACAACTGGCGCCACAAGGTCAAGGTGGAGAAAACCGTCACGCTCGGCGCGCCGTTGTCGCTGGCGCTGTGCCTGGCCGGAGAAAACGCCTGTCCGCCCGAGGACGTGGGCGGCGCGCCGGGCTACCAGGACTTCCTGGAAGCACTGGCCGATCCAGCCCACCCGGAGCACGACGAGCTCAAGGAATGGATCGGCCGCCCGTTTGACCCTGCCGCATTCGACGTGGCCGAAATCAACCAGTGGCTCAACCACACAGAGTCTTGAATTTCAATATGGGTACTGGGCGGACGGTTACTCACTACCCGGTTCATCAGCAAATGCAAAGCCCTCCCAGTTGGCCTGAACTGCCTGAGCAGCGCCCCTGCGACGAGTCGTGTGCCTGGCCTGTGGGGTTATTTTCGACAACCAGATGAATTTGGTCTTTCGCCCGCCCCTGGACCGCCCGCTAGCCTGGGGGGCCGCTTTTTTTAGCGTCCCGGTGCACGTCGGAATGCACCTGATGCTGGTCCAAGCCGATGGCTTCAAGCCTGATGCGCGGAATCTGGACTCGCTGCAACTGGCACGCGCTGCAGTCGTCCAGCCTGGGTTCCGAACCTCATGCGGGCGTCAACGGTGTGCCCTTTACCCAATTGCTTTGGCAGGCCGCGCCAATTGCAGCCGTGCTCGATCACGTCAAGCAGGGCATTGAGTGGCTGTCAATTTGGCAAAGTGACATTGCCGCGCGGCTCCGGCAGGCGGTGCGCAATTCTTTCGCAGGGGGTTTGGGTGAGTGGCATGGCCGGATTTTTCAGCCTGTGTGCCTATGCTGTCTGGTGTTAACAAGCCCACCGTCAGGCTGCCTACTTCTGTGCTGCCACGAAGGCTGCGGCCTCGCGGCCCGCTATTCGCCCGAATACGGACCCAGACGTCAAGCCCGCTCCACCGGGATACTTGACGTAATACAACCCCCCCACCATCTCTCCAACGGCATAAAGACCTTGCAGAGGTGGCCCCTCGACAGACAACACTTCTGCCGAGGTATTGATGGCCAGACCGCCAAAGGTGCAGGTAATTCCGGTTGTCACCTCAAAAGCGGTGAACGGCCCCTGTTCCAGAGGAACCGCCCAGTTGGTCTTGTCAATCTGCAGCCCATTCGTTCTCAAGCCGTCTTTTATTCCCGGGTTGAACGCGCAGCTTCTGTCAACGGACGCGTTGAACTCGCGAATGGTCCGCGCGAGCCGTTCCCGGTTGACGCCCTCAATTTTTTGAATCAAGCCGTCCAGGGTGTCCGCTGTGATGCGGGTCGCATGCTTCACGCGGTATTCATTGGGCAAAAGTCCCGATGTTTTTGCGTCGAAGATCTGCCATCCAATGCCTCCGGGCTGGCGAAGCAGTTCTGCGCCCATCCGCGAGTAGGTGTAATTGCGAAAATCCTCCCCCTCGTTGATGAACCTTTCTCCGTTGGCGTTGACCACGATTCCGAGCGTGAAATAGTTCTTTTGCTGATCCAGGAGATCAATGTCACCGAACTCCGGCGCGTTGGCATCGTAGAAAACGCCGTGGCAACCTGACCAGTGACCCTTGGCGCGCGCACCATGCCTCATTGCCAGGCCAATGCAGTCGCCCGTGTTGTAACGTGAGCCACGGACCTTGGCCAAGTCCCAGCCAGGCCCAAGGTAACTTGCGCGCCAGGCAGCGTTGGCATGAAAGCCTCCAGCGCCGAGCACGACCGCCCCTGCCCTGATCACTTTCATTTCTCCCCCCACCTTGGCGACCACGCCGACGATCCGGCCATGCTCAATCACCAGGTCTTGCACATTGTGGTCGTAAGCGATGGTCACGCCTGCTCGGGCAGCTCTTCGATAAAGAGCCTCCATCAACCCCACACCACCACCGGACACCTCGATGGTCAGACCGCCCCAGAACTTCTGTCGGCCCTCGATCAGATAACTCTGGCGTCCATAGCTGGGAATGAACCGAACACCTTGCGATCGCAGCCATTCCATGGTTTCAAAGCTGCTGTTAACCAATAACTCAATCAGATCGGCATCAGCACGCAGGCTACTCATGCTCATCAGTTCATCGAAAAACTGGCTTTTGGGATAGGTTCCGAAGTCAGATTTAGCTTTGTCTTCCGCAGACAAATCTGGCACCAGCCGCTCGATGTCGTCACCATTCTCGTAGGCGACTCTGAATGCGCCCCCTGTAAATGCCGAATTCCCTCCACGCGCGGCTTCAGGTGCGCGCTCAAGGACAAGCACAGTAGCCCCGCTTTCAGAGGCGGACAGCGCAGCGCACATCGCGGCGTTGCCACCACCCACCACAATGACGTCAACGATTGCTGTACTGGCAGCCGAATCTTCTGGGTTTTTTAACAATTGCAATTTCGTCTCCGGGAACAATAATGGGCAAGAATTTCGAGGGACTAAAAATTCCTGCATGACTAAGATGCTTAAAAGAGCTGGACGTACCAAACTGCGTTAGCGCATGGGTACAAACCTCGCACCGCGGCATTGGGGCCTGGTCAGACCGCTCCAGCATGACACGCCTGTAGAAGAACACCGCAGGCGCCCCAATTTACCGCAGGCCACCAGTCTTATCGACCAAGGTCTTCCAAAACTCCAGGTCGTTTTTGATATAGATGGAGAAGGTTGCAGGGTCTTCAACAATGAGGTCTGCGCCCTGCTCCAGAAAGCGGGCCTTAAAGTCCGCTGACAGTGAGGCTTTTTTCAGCGCCGCGTACAACCTGGCGACGACGGCAGGAGGCGTTTTGGCTGGCGCCAGAAGACCGTTCATGGTGCCCATTTCCATTCCATGAACACCGCTCTCCTCGAATGTGGGAACCTTGGGCAACGCAGCAAGGCGGCGCGGGCTTGCCACCGCGACTGCGGCGACTCGATCCGTTTTGAGCATGGCCTGGGCGGATGTATACGTCGTGAAAGTCAGTTGCACCCGGCCCGCTGCGACGTCGGTGAGCGCGGGGCCCGCGCCGTTGTAGGGAACGTGGGTCATCTCCAGTCCGGCAACCGACTTGAAAAGTTCTCCGGCGAGGTGGGGAGCACCACCGGCACCACTGGAGGAGAAATTGAATTTGCCTGGACTCGCGCGGATGGTGGTCACGAGATCCTGCAAGCTCTGATCCTTGACCTGGCTGGACTTGATAAGCACTAAGGGCAGAAATGCGACGCGTGAAATAGGAACGAAATCGCGCTTCACATCGTACGGTACAGGCATCAAGGCGGGGTTGGCTGTGAGATTGGTCGAGGTGTAGAGCAATGTATAACCATCTGCCGGGGCTTTGACCACGGCTTCAGCACCAATGTTTCCGCTGGCTCCTGGCCGATTTTCCACCATGACAATCTGTCCAAGCTCCTTGCCAAGCGCATTGGCGACCTCCCTGGCCAACAAGTCCGTGCTGCCTGCCGCCGCGAAAGGAACGATAATTTTTATAGGTCGGACGGGATACTCGCCCTGAGCCAAGGCAGGCGCAGCGAACGCGCCGAGAATCGTTACAGCGGCCAGGCTTTTCATCACAAAATCAATACGCATATCTCACCTTAAAAAATGATCGTTGGCTCCGTGCTCGCAGCAAGGAACTCTCCAAAGAGTCGACTAGAATTTTCCTGCTGAGGCGCCGCAGTCAATGAGCAGGTTGTGTCCAGTGATTGACTTGGCTTGCGCTGAGGACAAATACAAAACCGCTTCAGCAAAATCGCCGGCATCGGGCAGGTGTCCCAAAGGCAACGATTTTTCGGTGGCGCTCATGGCCTCCTCCACATTGGTTGTGACGCCCGCCAGTTGATTGCGTAGAAACGGCGTATCGGTGGCGGCAGGGGAAATCGCATTGACGCGCACGCCCTGCGCGCCAAACTCAAGCGCCAGCGCCTTCATCATGCCCACGATGGCGTGTTTGCTGGCGGTGTAAACGCTGCGCTGGGAGCGCGCAGTCACGCCCTGCAACGAGCAGGTGAAAATCAGGGAACTGGATGGCCCCTTGACCAAGCTGCGCAGAGCAGACTGCGCCGACAGCAAACTGCCTGTCACGTTGATATCAATGGTTCGCCTGATCTGCTCGACAGATGCGTCCAATAGACTGCCCGAGAAGCCGGCGCCGGCATTTGCCAAAAATATATCGATCTCCTGCTCAAAAAACCGCTCTGCTTCGCGGATCAGGTTTTCGTTGTCTGCAGGCCTTGAAATATCACAAGCCACGGCAATGACTCGCTTCCCATCCGGATCCATGCGCCGGGCCACCTCTTCGCCGCGCTCTTCGTTCACGTCAGAGATCACAACCCGTGCGCCCTCTTCGTAGAGCCGCTTCGCGGCTACGGCACCCAGACCTCCAGCGCCGCCCGTGATCACGGCGCACCGACCAGCCGCCCTCATTGGGCGATTCCAAAAAAATTAGAGAGGTTCATTGTTCGAGTTGTACGCCCGCCGTACGAATCACAGCACTCCAGCGCTGTGATTCAGCCTCAATCCGCTTCTGCACTTCGTTTGGCTGAGCGCCAAATGGCTCTACGCCCAATTTAATCAGTGTGTCACGTAAATCAGTCGTATCTAACGCCGTATTGACGGCGCGGTTCAATTGATTCACTACTGACGACGGTAGTCCTGCAGGTCCCATCACTGCGAGCCAAGTCCCACCTTCGACTGGAAAGCCCTGTTCGATCAGTGTTGGCAAATCAGGAGCAGCAGGTAAACGCTTGGGCGCTGCCAGGCCGAGCAAATTAAGACGTCCACCCTGGCGCTGCGGCAGCGCAACTGACAGGGGTACCATCAGCACATCAACTTGATTGGCTGCTAACGCGGTTAGTGCAGGTGCCGCGCCTTGGAAAGGCACATGAAGCATATCCACCTTAGCAGCCTGCTTAAACATCTCGAAGGCGATTTGTGAAGAACTTCCAACGCCCCAAGATGCATAGCTGAGCTTGCCAGGCTGCTTCCTCGCTAGCGCGACCAATCCAGCGGCATCGCTGACGCCAAGGTCCGGCCGAGTCGCAAGTGCGTAGGGAAAATGGCCAACCCAAGCGATTGCGGTGAAGTCCTTCTGCGCGTTATAAGACAGCTTCTTGTAGACATGCGGATTAATCGCATGAGTTTCAGCTGTCGCTATTCCCAGCGTATAGCCATTGGGTAGAGCGCGGGCTAAAGCTTCGGTGCCGACAATTCCGTTAGCGCCTGGTCGGTTATCGACGATGACCTGTTGCTTTAACTGTTGCGATACTGCCGCGGCCACATGGCGTGATACTGCATCGGTTCCGCCGCCAGCAGGCCAAGGTACAACCAGCTTAATTGGGCGTTCTGGATAAGTCGTGCTTTGGGCATGTGCGGCGTTTGCAAAGCACATAAAAGCAGCAAGCACTGGGTAACATAAAATTTTCATAGGTTCAAATCTCAAGCGTTTTCGATCTATGTCGATTTTGAATATCTACATCACACCGCGCCAGCAGGTGCTCTCGAAAACTGTTTTTCATTTTCTCAACCTTGGAAGTGGGCTATCCTGGCTGTCGGTTTACCTTCAATCTGTCACTTTTGAACTTTCATTTGGCACTGATACCTTCAATGTGTCACCAAATCAATCGTCTCGAATTCCTGTTGCGCCCAGCCCATCCACTCGCCCCTTCAGTCATTCAGCCGTATGGTACGGACCGTGCTTATCGGGTTGTCACACACAGGTGCGTACATGGTGCATTACAGGCACGCACAGCGACGTAGCGAGACGCATTTTTCGGAGGTGCTTCACCATAGATTTGCTCGGGTAAATCGCGTCACGCCACGTATGAGCCATCTGCGCGAGGTCAATTGGGCTCGGGTTGTTGTGTGTGACAACCCGATAAGCACGGTACGGACTATGTGTGTAATGGGATGCGGTATGCCCCATCTTCTCGAACTCACCGAAACGCAACCCACTGCGCCATTTCCTCTGATCGCGCCCGATTTGCCAGCGGCGCTCCGGTTGGAGTGATCTTAGAAATTTTGCAATCGCCGCCCCTGCTCCAAAGCGAAAGTTACTAAATTCATGAATTTCTGTAGCAGATCGCTGTATTGGAAAGTGCAGCAATTCAGGGTCGCTACAGATCCTGGGGTAACTACTGAGTTTGTCTCTGAATTGGGGCTATTTCCAGCTGGTCGCCAGCACTCTTGTGCGGCCGAATGGCATGCGTTATGCGTATCGAAACAGCAAAGCAATACAAGGAGATAAACCGTGAGCAATGATTCCCACTTGGCCGCCGCGCTGGCCTTAAGCGAGGCGCGCGAGTCGCGCCGTCCGATCGCACCCATCTCCATCATTCACAGCATCCAGGGGCTTGAAGCCGCTTACGCCGTTGCCGAGATCAACACCCAGGTCCGCTTATCCGAGGGCCGGCGCATCGTCGGCCTGAAAGTTGGCTTGACGTCTCAAGCGGTGCAACAGCAGCTCGGCGTCGATCAACCCGACTTTGGCGTGCTGTTTGACGACATGGAAATCCTGAACGGGCAAGACGTGCCGATGGCCCGCCTGATGCAGCCGAAAGTGGAGGCCGAAATCGCCTTCGTGGTCAGCCGTGACCTGACAGGGACACGCCCGAGCTACGCTGAATTCCTGGCCTGCCTGGGCTACGCCCTGCCGGCCATCGAGATTGTCGACAGCGCCATTGCCGACTGGAAGATCAGCCTGGTGGACACCGTGGCCGACAACGCCTCGTGCGGCCTGTATGTGCTGGGCGACCAGCCCGTGCCCCTGGGACAGCTGGCGCTCGGCGAGCTGGGCATGACCCTGAGCAAGAACGGCCAGACGGTTTCCGTCGGCACGGGCGCAGCCTGCCTGGGTCATCCGCTGCGCGCGGCTTACTGGCTGGCTTGCACCATGGCTGAGCGGGGCCGGGGACTGCGGGCGGGTGAAATCATTCTTTCCGGAGCGCTCGGCCCCATGGTGCCCGTGGTCGCTGGCGATCTGGTGCAAGCCCGGATCGGCGCTCTGGGCAGCGTGTCCTGCCGCATGGTTTGAAGGAGTACGACATGACCCGAAAATTCAAGGCAGCCATCATCGGCAGCGGCAATATCGGCACGGACCTGATGATCAAGATCCTGCGCCACGGCATTCACATCGAAATGGGCGCCATGGTCGGCATCGACCCGGCTTCCGACGGCCTGGCACGTGCCGCCCGAATGGGTGTGCCAACCACCCACGAAGGCGTCGAAGGCTTGACCCGCATGCCGAATTTCGCCGACATCGACTTCGTGTTCGACGCCACCAGCGCCGGCGCGCATATCAAGAACGACGCTTTCTTGCGCAGCCTCAAGCCCGGCATCCGCATGATCGACCTGACGCCCGCAGCCATCGGCCCGTACTGCATCCCGGTCGTCAACGGAGAAGAGCACCTCAACGCATTGAACGTCAACATGGTCACCTGCGGCGGCCAGGCCACCATTCCGATGGTCGCGGCGGTATCGCGCGTGGCCAGGGTGCACTACGGCGAGATCGTCGCCTCCATCTCCAGCAAGAGCGCCGGCCCCGGCACCCGCGCCAACATCGACGAGTTCACCGAAACCACCTCCAAGGCCATTGAAGTGGTCGGCGGCGCCGCCAAGGGCAAGGCCATCATCGTGCTCAACCCGGCCGAGCCGCCGCTGATCATGCGCGACACGGTCTATACCCTGAGCGACTTTGCCGACGAAGCGGCCATCGCCAAGTCGGTCGAGCGCATGGCTGCCGCAGTACAGCAGTATGTGCCCGGCTACCGCCTCAAGCAAAAGGTGCAGTTCGACAGCATCGAAGCCAGCGCCCCGATCAACATTCCCGGCGTCGGCCCGCGCATGAGCGGCCTCAAAACTTCCATCTTCCTGGAAGTCGAAGGCGCCGCCCACTACCTGCCCGCCTACGCCGGCAATCTGGACATCATGACCAGCGCCGCCCTGCGCACCGCCGAACACATGGCCGCCCGCATGTGGGCTGCCCAAGCCCTGGCCACCGTCTGAAGGAGAACCCCATGAGCCACGACATGAGCAAGAAGATCTACATCTCCGACGTGACGCTGCGCGACGGCAGCCACGCCATCCGCCACCAGTACAGCGTCGAACAAGTCAGGCAAATCGCCAAGGCGCTGGACGACGCCAAGGTGGACTCCATCGAGGTCGCGCACGGCGACGGCCTGCAAGGCGGCAGCTTCAACTACGGCTTTGGCGCCCACACCGACGTCGAGTGGATCGAGGCCGTGGCCAGCGTGGTCAAGCACGCAAAAATAGCCACCCTGCTGCTGCCGGGCATCGGCACCGTGCATGACCTGCGCGCCGCCTATGACGCTGGCGCCCGCATCGTGCGCGTCGCCACGCACTGCACAGAAGCCGACATCTCGCGCCAGCACATCGAGTACGCCCGCCACCTCGGCATGGAAGCCGTCGGCTTTCTCATGATGAGCCACATGCAGACGCCGCAGGGCCTGGCCCAGCAGGCCAAGCTCATGGAAAGCTACGGCGCCACGGTGTGCTACGTGGTGGACTCCGGCGGCGCATTGAGCATGAACGACGTGCGCGAGCGCTTCCGCGCCTTCAAGGACGTGCTCAAGCCCGAAACCCAGACCGGCATGCACGCCCACCACAACCTGAGCCTGGGCGTGGCCAACTCCATCGTCGCCGTTGAAGAAGGCTGCGACCGCGTGGACGCCAGCCTGGCCGGCATGGGCGCAGGCGCGGGCAATGCGCCGCTCGAAGTGTTCATCGCCGCCGCCGCGCGCCTGGGCTGGAACCACGGCTGCGACCTCTACAAGCTGATGGACGCCGCCGATGACATCGTGCGTCCGCTGCAGGACCGCCCGGTGCGCGTGGACCGCGAGACGCTGGCGCTGGGTTATGCCGGTGTGTACTCCAGTTTCTTGCGCCACTCGGAAGTGGCCGCGAAGAAATATGGCCTCAAGGCGGTGGACATCCTGGTCGAGCTGGGACGGCGGCGCATGGTGGGCGGCCAGGAAGACATGATCGTTGACGTGGCACTGGATCTGCTCAAGGCACGGGAGCACGAGCGCATCCACGCACAGCCCGTGATGAGCGAGGCAGGCTGAACAGGGGCTGACATGAACCACGACGCTACTCCAGCCTTGGACCCCAAGGAATTCCGTGCAGCCCTGGGCTCGTTCGCCACCGGCGTCACCGTTATCACTGCCCGCGCTGCTGACGGAACGGCTGTGGGCTTGACGGCCAACAGCTTCAACTCGGTGTCGATAGATCCGCCGATGGTTTTGTGGAGCCTGTCCAAAAGGGCATACAGCCTGCCCGTGTTCACCGCTTCCGAGCATTGGGCGGTGCATGTGCTGGCGGCGGATCAAGAGCCGCTTTCGAATCGCTTCGCCAGGGCCGGCGAAGACAAGTTCGCGGGACTCGACCTCGAAGACAACGTAGCCAGCCTGCCCTTGCTCAAGGGATGTGCAGCGCGTTTTCAGTGCAAGACGTCGTTTCAGTACGAAGGTGGCGATCACATCATCTTCGTAGGCGAGGTCACATCTTTCGAGCGCAGTGACCACCCGCCGCTGGTCTTCCATGCCGGACGCTATGCGCTGGCTACGCAGAAGGACCCATCGCTGCCGCAGGCACGCAGCGCACGCGTCGCCGGCGGCTTCAGTGAGGATCTGCTTGGGTACCTGCTCGGCCGCGCGTTCTTCCAGTTCCACGAAGGCCTGCGCAGCAAGCTAAACGCGCACGGGCTGTCGGACCCGCAATGGTGGGTGATTGCCGCCTTGACGGCCAAGGACGGCGTCACCGCGCAGGCAGTAGATGCTGCGATCTCGTACAGCCTTGGCTGCGCCAGCGAGCCGATCCTGCAAAGCCTGCTGCCGACCGGCTGGCTGGCGGTCGAGGGCGTGGACGAACAGGGCATTGCCATTTACTGCCTAACCACCAGCGGACGCGATCGTTCGCTTCACCTGCTGGCGGCCGCCAAGTCGATCGAGGTGGACATGATCGCTCGTATCGGCTACGCGGACGGTGCACTGCTCAAGACCCTGTTGCACAAGTTCATCCACCAGACGGATCCAGGACTACCTGACCTCTGGTGCAATGTTTGAGTCTATGGCCGGATCGCCCCCCGGGGGCGGCGTCTCCTGATTCCGGTGGGTGCCAGAGCGGCCGGCGCAATGGGTTGACCATGGCTCTCGCCAGAGAGCTTGCGCGTGGGTTGCTGTCTTCGCAATGAAACATATATTGATCATCCTCGGTCTGCTGACAGCGTTCGCGCCAATGTCGACTGATATGTACCTGCCTGCCTTCACGGCCATCGCCATGGACCTTGGGGTATCGATGTCTATCGTGCAGGCGACGTTGGCTGTTTACTTCGCCGGAACGGCGCTGGGTCAAATTGCCTACGGCCCGATCAGCGACCGCTACGGGCGCAAGCCGCCGCTGTACGTGGGACTGCTTCTGTACATCGTGGCCTCGGTGGGCTGCGCCGTGGCGCCCAACGTCGAGGTGCTGTTGGTGATGCGCTTGCTGCAAGCTGTCGGAGCGAGTGCCGGTATGGTGATCGCGCGCGCTATCGTTAGCGACCTGTTCGACCATGTGGGCGGTGTCCGCGCATTCTCGCGCATGATGCTGGTGATGGGGGTGGCCCCGATACTCGCGCCATTGGCTGGCGGGCAGTTGTTCGTCTGGTTGGGCTGGCGGGCGATCTTCTGGGTGCTCGCCGCCTTTGGTTTGCTGTGCCTGGTTATGTGCGTGGCTGGCCTGCGCGAGTCGCATCCGCCGCAACGACGATCAAGCGCCGACTGGGTCGCGCGCATGGGAGGGTTCATCGAGTTGCTGCGCGAGCCCAGATTTCTTGGTCACGCTATTGTCGGGGCGTTGGCGATGTCGGCGATGTTTGCCTACATTGCGGGTTCGCCCTTTGTTTTCATCGAACTCTATGGAGTTCCCGCGACACATTTCGGATTTCTTTTCGGCCTGAATGCTGTGGGCCTGATTGGCGGTTCGCAACTCAACGCACGCCTGCTGAAGAGCGTGCATCCAGAGCGTATCCTGCACTGGGGCCTGTTCATGCTGATGGCCTCGACACTGGTCTTGCTGGCGGCGGGTTCTTCAGGCACAACTCAGCTCTCATGGCTGCTGGGGCCCTTGTTCGTCGCCATCGCCAGCTTGGGTCTGGTTATACCCAACTCCGCAGCGCTTGCGCTGCGCGGCCAAGCGGCGCGTGCCGGCGTCGCCTCGGCGCTGCTGGGCAGCTTGCAATTCCTGATATTCGGTATCGCGGCTGCTGCAGTGTCTTTAATGCATGACGGCACAGCGCAGCCGATGACCGGCACGATGGCCGTTTGTGGTCTCGGGGCGTGGTGGGTCCACCGCTGGCTTCGGCGCCGTTGAGAGGTTTCAGTCGTCGAGTTTTTTGACGCGGTAGTCTAACTGTGCACGCGTCACGCCCAGCAGCGTCGCGGCGCGTGAAATGTTGCCTCCGGCCTGTTTGACGGCTGCTCGCGTCATCGCATCGTCCATGTCCGACATCGATACCTTGCCCTGGCGCACAATTTCTTCGGCCATCGCGTCTATCGATTCGGAGGCGGACGAGTCCCTCGCAGCTTCGTCGCCATGCTGTGTGAGCGTGCCGGTGCCATTTATGCCTAGCAGAGACGGGGTATTAAGGGCATTGTCGATACTAAACAAATGGTGCATGTCAATCAATTCGCCATCCTGGGCAAGGATCACGCCGCGCTCGAGCACATTTTCAAGTTCGCGGATATTGCCTGGCCACTGGTGATGCATTACGGCCTGCATGGCGCGCGAGGTAATGCCAAGCACCGGGCGGTCATGGCGCTTGGAAAAACGTGTCAGGAGCACCTCGGTGAGCAGCGGAATATCATCACGCCGTTCGCGCAGCGGCTGGATGAGCAGGGGGAACACGTTAAGGCGGAAAAATAGATCCTCGCGGAAGCGGCCTTCGCGCACAGCCGTCTGCAGATTTTCGTTGGTCGCGGCAATCACGCGAACATTGGTACGCAGGGTCTTGCTGCTGCCAAGGCGCTCCAGTTCCCCGTTCTGCAGTACGCGCAGCAGCTTGCCTTGAGCTGTCATGCTGAGGGTACCGATCTCGTCGAGGAAAATCGTGCCTCCATCGGCAAACTCGAAGCGCCCGGCGCGCGACGTGGTCGCGCCTGAATACGCACCGCGCTCGACGCCAAATAGCTCCGATTCGATCAATTGCTCGGGGATAGCGGCACAGTTCACCTCGACAAATGGTAGATGCGCGCGCCTGCTGTTGCGATGCACGTCACGCGCAATCAGGCTTTTTCCAACACCGCTCTCGCCGAGAAGCAGTACTGTGGCGTTGGTCGGTGCGACGCGCAGCACTTTGTGCCGTAATAAGTGAAATGCTGTTGATGCGCCGACTACGAGATCGTGCGGCGTTTCGCCCGCAAAGGCACTTGGAGCAATCGCGGGTGCGGCGGCAGGAACTTCGGCGGCCTTGCCCGGCATGTAGACCTTGGTGGGCGGCGCAGGCTGGGGCTCCAGGAAGCGCAGATCCTCCGCCGCATCATCCCAGCGCGATGCGGGCTTGGCCACGTTGCGGCAGTGTGGATTGCCCATGGCCCGGCATTCGATCTCGCGCACCAGGATGCGCTGCCCTGCGCAGGTGCTCAGGTAGCCCGTGCTGTAGCCAACCTCAGTCCAGCACACGGCGTGCGAGCCAATGCCATGCAGGGCGATATGCGCTTCGTCCTCGATTGAGTTTTTCCAGAGCCACTCGGCATAGTATTCATTGCCCTGGAGAATCACTGCGTCTGGCTGCGGCAGGTTCTCCGGTAGTACGAAGCCCTGCAGCGCGTGGAGAATCGCACCGGTGCGTAAGAGATCTGCCATCGAAGCTTGATTCCCGACCATCTTCCACGCCATTTCTGCGTCACGGCAACCCGCCGCGTAGCCGATGCGCGTGAGCAGCCCGCGTGCCGTATCGACGCCCAGCGAAGCAATCAACTCCTCTCGCAGAGAGGAGAAGGCTTCCGCATGCAACAACACCATGCGTCTGTCTTCGAGCCAGATGCTTCCCTCGTTGGGCGAGAAGCGCAGCTTAGATGTGAACTCGCGCACCTTGGGCAGGTTGAGGTCCACCAGCAGTTCAGGTACAGCGATTACCGGCGTTGCGTTGTCGTGGGGCTTGCGTGCCGGGATATCACGGGACTTTGCGGTGGGCTTATGGAGCATTGGCAATCGGACGATAGGTTTACGAAATTTAGCAAGATCATCTTTGGAGTGGAGGCATTAATTCATAAATTCATTAACAAATAACCCCAGGGTGTTTGATGCGCAACTGTAGCAATACAGGGCTGTAACAGGCCCAGGGTAAGTACTGATTTTTCCAGTGAAATTTGACCAGTCCTGCAGTGTGTCAAACGCTCATTTTTGGCCGACTGGCACGGCGATTGCGATAAGGGAGGTGCTACTGCAAATTATCACAAGGAGACATAATTCATGGCGGTCATTTCCAACCTCGGCTACGCAATCTTTGGCGTCAGCGACCTTGCTAGGTGGGAGAATTTCGCTGTCGACCTGATGGGCTTCCAGGTCGGCCGGCGCGAGAACGGCAGGCTACTGACCCTGCGCATGGATGAGTACGAGCAGCGTATCGTTCTCGAACAGGGTGCCGAGGACGACGTGCGTGCTGCCGGCTGGCAGATTGACACGGAGGAGGCGCTCGACGCCTTCGCAGACCAGGTGCGGGCACAGGGCGTTAACGTCGAAGCTGGCAGCGCTGAGTTGGCACGCGCGCGTCGTGTCGAGAAGCTCTACGTCTGCGCCGATCCCAATGGCTTCAAGCACGAATTTTATTTCGGCCCGGCCATCGCCACCAGCCCGTTCCGCTCTTCGGTGATGAAGGGGCCTGGCTTTCTCACCGGTCCGCTTGGCATTGGTCATTTGCTGCCGCGGTCAATCGACTACAAGGCCTCGGTCTCGTTCTACCGTCAGGTGTTGGGTCTGAAGATCAGCGACTACATCCGTGAGGAAATCGCTCCTGGCATCGTGGCCGACGCGACCTTCTTCCACAGTTCCAGTGGCCGGCATCACTCGCTGGCCACTGCCGCGATCCCGAGTGACAAGATCCTCAACCACATCATGGTTGAGGTGAAGGACATGGACGATGTCGGTCTCGCCTACGACCGCTGCGTCAAGGCGGGCTATTCGATGGTACTCGAGCTGGGTCACCATCCGAACGACAAGATGTTTTCGTTCTACGTCGAGACGCCTTCCGGCTTCGCAATGGAGTGCGGTTACGGGGGCATCGTGATCGATGAGGCCAACTGGGAGGTGATCAGCTACAGCAAGATGAGCGACTGGGGCCACAAGCGTCGTGCGCCCCGTGCGGTCGCGGCTTGAGCAGGAGGCCAACATGCAAACCGCAATGATTGAGCGCAGTCTTCCCATGGCGCCCATGATGAGCCGTTCAAAGTCGTGCAGTGCCGGGCAAGTTGTTGCTGCCGGGCGCTTTCGTGCAGGAATGGCCAAGCTGGGTGGGGCCTGCACCATCATCACTTCCAGCTACGCCGGAGAGCGCGCAGGTTTAACTGCCACGGCGGTGTGTTCTGTCAGTGCTGAGCCACCCCGCCTGCTGGTGTGCATCAACCGCAACGTTCGCGCCCATCAGGTCATTACCGCCGGCGGTGTGCTTGGCGTCAACGTGCTGGATGCCCGCCACGAGACCTTGGCCATGCGCTTCGCGGGCATGGTTGACGGCGTGGTCGGTGGTGACCGCTTTCTCGAAGGTGACTGGGCGGACAGCGACAACGGCGTGCCGATACTGCGCGATGCCCTGGTCAGCTTCGAGTGTCACGTGATCGATGAGACGGTCTCCGGCACCCACAGCATCTTTCTTTGCGAGGTGACGGACATCGGTACATCCGACTCCGCTGCACATGCCCTCGTGTACTTCAACCGTCAGTTCGTCCCCATCGCAACGGCGTGATCGCCGGTTCTTACGACTTTTCAAGCCTTCATACAAGGAACAATCTCATGTCAGCCATTCTGAAACAGACAATATCGACAAACGTACCCAGCGCGCAGGAACTGGTCGATCGCGCTCACGCGATGATCCCGATGCTCAAAGAGCGCGCCGACTCGGTTGAAAAGAACCGCGTGGTGTCAGGCGAGACCATCAGCGCCTTCGTCGACGCAGGCTTCTTCAAGATACTCCAGCCCAAGCGCTGGGGCGGGTGGGCTATGAGCCCCGAGATCTTCTGGCGCGTCCTGATGGAACTGGGTCGCGGCTGTAGCAGCAGCGCATGGAACATGATGATCCTCGGCGTACATCAATGGGAGTTCGGCCACCTCCCCGAGCAGGCCGGTGATGACGTGTGGGGTGAGGACAACACGACGATCGTGGCGTCGGCTTACGCACCGGCGGGTAGTGTTACGAAGGTCGATGGCGGTTACCTGCTGAACGGCAAGTGGCCCACGTCCAGTGGCACCGACCACGGTCAGTGGGCTTTCATTGGCGGCTTTCTCAAAAATGACGACGGCGTTCCTTATGACCGCTACTCGTTCCTCGTGTCGCGTAGTGACTACGAAATTGTTGACGACTGGTACGTCTTTGGCCTGGCGGGTACAGGTAGCAAGAGTCTGATGATCAAAAACGCCTTTGTGCCGGAGCACCGCGCGCATAGCATGGTTGAGTACAGCATGTCTGACCGCGGCGACATGTACCTGTGGCCGTTTTCGACGATCTTTTTCGGTTCCGTGTCAGCGGTGATCTGTGGCTTCGGTCAGGCCGCGATCGACATCTACTCGGAACAGATGAAAGCACGCACCGTCACCGGCACCAACATCGGCGTGGCGGTAAGTCCCTATGTGCGCGATCGCCTGGGTAATGCGGTCGTACGTGTCAGTTCAGCACGTGCGCGTCTGTTACAGATGATGGCTGAGACAACGCCGCAGGTCATGCAGCGTCAACTGATATCGATGGACGATCGTGTTCGCCATTTGTGCGAAATCGCCCATGTTGGCCGCAATGTCGAGGAAGCTGTTTTGTTGCTCTACAAGGCCACCGGCGCACGCGGCATCTTTCTGAACAACCCGATGCAGCGCGTGCTGCGCGACGTACTGGCCGCTGCCAACCACATTACACAGAACGCTGATGACACGGCAGGCGTTCTCGGGGGATACATGCTAGGCGCCGGCGTACCGCCACTGATGTTCAGCCCGATGAATCAGGCCGATCAAGCCTGAATTTCCTCTTGCCAGTTCCGGTGAGTGTGCTGGATCTGGCCGTCAACTCCCGAAGCACCAACTCAAAAAAATGACTAATGGAGACAACTCAATGCAAGTGAGAATTTTGTATAAATCTGCGGCTCATACACCTCGACGCAAGTTTCTGGATGCCCGCCGGGCAGCACCACGGCTGTATCCGGTTGCGGCGCTGCTTGCTGTATGGGGGCTAGCTGCGGCTTTGCCCGCCGCCGCGTTCGAGATTGAGACGGACACGCCCGACCTGAAAATGCGGTGGGACAACTCGTTCAAATACAGTACCGCCAGGCGACTCAAGGATCCCTCTGCGGTGCTGACCGGAGAAGTCAATCAGGATGACGGTGACCGCAACTTCGACAAGGGGATGATTTCCAATCGCGTCGACTTGCTTAGTGAGTTTGACATCGGCTACAAAAATTTCGGCGCGCGTGTTTCGGGCGCAGCCTGGTATGACGACGTTTACAACAAGTCTAACGCCAACAATTCACCCGCGACCGCTAACGCACTCAGTACTCCCTATAACCAGTTTACCGACGCGGCGCGCAAGCTGCACGGCCATAAGGCGGAATTCCTGGACGCATATGTCTTCGGAAAGTTCGACCTGGACGGCCGTCAGTCGACTGTACGTCTGGGCAAGCACACACTGATCTACGGCGAGAGTCTGTTTTTTGGCGGCAATGGCATCGCTGGCGCCATGGCGCCGGTCGATGCGGTCAAGGCGCTTTCTGTGCCGGGCTCGCAGGTCAAGGAGATCCTGATGCCGGTACCGCAGGTATCGACGCAGGTGCAACTCACTGATGAGCTGAGCGCGGGAGCTTACTACCAGTTTCGCTGGGAGGCTACTCGCCTTCCGGCTGTGGGAAGCTACTTCAGTCCGCTTGACATGGGGGGGCCAGGCGCCGAGCGCCTGATCGCCGGACCGCCGTTGATGCCTGGCGGTGGACCGGCAGCTCTTTTTCATGGGGCAGACGCCAATGCCAAGAATTCGGGTCAGGGCGGCGCACAACTGCGCTACCGCCCCAAAGGCGGTGACATCGAATACGGGGTCTATGCCTTGCAGTTTCACGCCAAGACGCCCCTGGTTTTTGCGAACCCGGGCGTTGGCGTCAATCCGGCGACCGGACAGGTTGGTACCTACGGCTTTGTTTACGGAGAGAACGTCAAACTTTATGGTTTGAGCGCCAGCACGTCAATCGGCGATGCCGGTGTCGCCGGCGAAGTTTCGGTGCGTCGCAATACGCCGCTGGACAGCAGTGGCTTTATGACTCCAGACGGCTATACGGCGGGTAATTCGGCCCACGCCCAGGTGTCGGCGCTGTATGTCTTGCCAAAAACCGGGTTGTGGGACAACGCGTCGATCGCGGCCGAAGTGGCCTGGAACCGGGTCACGAGCATCACAAGAAATGCGGACAAGCTAGACCCCTTGGCTACACGCGACGGATGGGGTTACCGCGTCCTGTTCGAGCCGACTTATTACCAGGTGTTGCCAGCGCTCGATTTGTCGGTGCCGATCAACATCGGCTATGCCCCTAAGGGCCGCTCGGCACTGGCGGCGAATCTGGGTCCGAACAAAGGCGGCGACATCACGATTGGGCTGAACGGTGAGTATGCAAAGCTGTGGAAGTTTGGGCTTTCATATACCCATTACTTCGGGACTGAAGCCACTCTGCTGAATCCTTCCACGGGCTACACAAACAACTACAACCAGGCGATGAAGGATCGAGATTTCGTGTCGTTCAACGTCCAGCGCACGTTCTGATGCGCGGCATCACAACAACGGAGATAAACACATGAAAACGAACAAGTTGACCCAACTGGCTGCGGCCGCTATTTTGCTGGCCCTTGCGGCTGCTGCCGGCGCCGTAGTTTCGCCGCAGGAGGCCGAGTCGCTCAAAACCAGCCTCACGCCGATGGGCGCCGAGCGTACAGCCAACAAGGACGGTACGATCCCGGCGTGGAGTGGCGGCTACGCTACCGTGCCGGCCAACCAGAAGTCAGGCGACCGGCGTTATGACCCCTTTGCCGCCGAAAAGCCGCTGTTTTCCATCACGGCCGAGAACATGGATAAATACGCCGACAAGCTCAATGACGGTAGCAAGGCTCTGCTGAAGAAGTACAAGACTTTTCGCATCGACGTCTATCCGACGCACCGCACGGCGCTAGCGCCGCAATGGTTCTACGACAACACCTTTAAAAATGCCACGCGGGCCAAGATGTCCTCCGACGGTATGAAACTCGACGAAGTAGGTGCCGGCGGCATCCCCTTTCCCATTCCGAAGAATGGCCTTGAACTGCGTTGGAACAGTGAAGTGCGCTGGCGCGGCGAGTCCGTCATCGCACGCCAGAAGATATGGACCGTGACGCCATCCGGTCAACAGGTACTGGCCTCGGACATCGATGCGCATGAGCAGTTTCCCTGGAACTACGGGCCGGACTCAAACCAGAAGTATGACGGAACAATGCCATTCCGGTATTACCTGCAGTTCGTCAACGGCCCAGCTTTCCGCGCCGGCGAAGGCCTCGTGGGGCACTTCCCTGTCGACTACACCAAGGGCAATGCCGAGGCCTGGACTTACCTGGCTGGCCAGCGCCGGGTGCGCCGCGCTCCCAGCGTGGGCTTCGACACGCCTGACTTCGTGGCTTCTGGGGCCAATTTTTTTGACGAGGTACAGGCTCCTACCGGCAGCCCCGAGCGCTACGACTGGAAACTCGTAGGCAAGCAGGAGATGATCGTCCCTTATAACGATAACAAGTTGTTCGCGGTGAAGGATGCCGATGCGATGGGCACCAACCACATGAAGCCCGAGAACGTCCGCTGGGAACTGCACCGCGTCTGGGTACTCGAGTCCACGCGCAAGCAGGGGCAGCGTCATGCTGTGGCCAAACGTCGTTACTACATCGACGAGGACTCCTGGGCTACCGTGCTGATGGATGGCTGGGACGATCAGGGCGCGCTGTGGCGCACGACGCAGCTGTTTGGCTTCATTGCACCGGACATCCCTGCTTACGTGGGTGGTACTTGTTACGACGCTTTCTATAACCTGCAGACCAGCCAGTATGTTTACCGTTGCGGCATGGGTGACAGCCCGCAGCAGTACCAGGTGGTCAAGCCGCGCTCGGCGAGCTTCTTCGCTCCGGACGCTTTGGCAAGCCAAGGCGTTCGCTGACCTGAGAGGCGCCGTCGGCATTCCGGTGTGAGCCGGTGCTGCTGACGGCACCCCTTTGCGATACCCCTGATCTCTACTTGATTCGTCGCCGGGTGACTGGCGACCCTACAGATAACCATGTTCAAGCTAAACGAAACAATGCAACATCGGCTGCTCGCGCTTTTTTTGCTGACACTGGTTCCGGCCTTGCACGCCACGACGGCAGACGAGCCGCCTGCAGTGAGCGCCCAGGATCCTATGCGGCGTTCAGCCCTTCAGTCCAGACTGGCCAGTCGTTCTGTGCTGGTCGGCGTGGTACGTACCGGTGCTCGGCTGGTGGCGGTGGGCGAGCGCGGCCACGTGCTGATTTCTGATGACAACGCCCGTAACTGGCGGCAGGTCGACGTCCCAGTGAGCGTCACGCTGACCGCCGTGCACTTCGCCGACGAGCGTGCCGGATGGGCAGTGGGGCACAGTGGCGTGATCCTGCACAGCAGCGACGGTGGACTGAGCTGGCGCAAACAACTCGATGGCGTTCAGGCCAACCAGCTGATCTCCGAGGCAGCGCAGGCAAGTGGCAATGAGGCCTTGGTGCAGCGGGCCAATCGCTTCGCTAAGGACGGCCCGGACAAACCGTTTCTCGCTGTCCATTTCAGCGATACGAAGCGCGGCCTGGCAGTTGGTGCCTACGGTATTGCGTTTTCGACCGACGATGGTGGTCAGCACTGGAGGCCCATCCTCGACTTGGTGCCCAATGATGATGAACGGCATCTCTACGTGATCCATGAAACGGCAAATGCCGTCTATCTGGCTGGTGAGCAAGGCTTGCTGGTGCGCCGCCAGGGTCCGCAGGGTAAGTTTGAGCGACTCGACGCCCCGTTTCGCAGCACGGTATTCAACCTGCTGAGTGCAGCCGATGGCACCTTGCTGGCTTCGGGATTAGGCGGCAAGGTGTACCGATCCACCGACCAGGGCCTTCAGTGGGACGCAGTAGCGCCAGCCGGGAAAGTTGCTCTTACTGCGGGCGTACTCGTCAAGGGCGGGGTCGTGCTGGGCAACGAGGCCGGACAACTGCTGCTGACCGACGATGGCGGCCGCAGCTTCAAGACCGTGTCATCGAGCCAGCCATTCCCAGCGGCTGGTCTGGCTGCCGCCGCCGACGGTCAACTGGTCGTGGTCGGCCCACGCGGCGTTCAGGCCATGGCGGCACCGTCCTTTACTACGAACTGAATTCCCATGGCTGTTTCCTCTCCTTCATCTTCTACCGAGTTCGCCACCGTGAGCGATCTTCGCGATTTCGATACCAAGTCGGGTAACCGGCTTGAGCGCATCCTGTTCAACCACCGGCGCTGGGTGATGCTGGTCTGTGCGCTAATCACGGTCATACTGGCCTGGGCGGCCTTGGGTTTGCGGCTCAACGCCAGTTTCTCCAAGACCATACCAACCAATCACCCTTACGTCGTCAACTTTCTGAATCTTGAAAAGGATCTTAAAGGCCTATCCAACGTGGTGCGACTAACGGTCGCAGTAACCGACCAAGGCGATATTTTCAGCAAGTCTTACATCGAGACGCTGCGCCAACTGAATGACGAGGTTTATGCGCTACCAGGCGTTGACCGATCGTTCATGAAGTCGCTGTGGATGCCTGCCGTGCGCTGGATCGCCAGCACCGAAGAGGGCTACGAGGGCGGACCGGTGATGCCATCCGACTACGACGGCTCTGAGGCATCACTCAAGACGCTGGCCGAAAACGTACGTCGCTCCGGTGAGATTGGCCAGCTGGTGGCGCCGAACCTGCGTTCATCGGTGATCTACGTACCCCTGCTCGAGAAGAACCCCGAAAACGGCGCGCAACTGGACTACGGGAAGCTGTCGCAGCAACTGGAAGTGTTGCGAAGCAAATACGAAGCCAAGGGTGTCAAGGTGCATATCACGGGCTTTGCCAAGGTAATGGGCGACTTGATCGACGGCCTGCAGGCGGTGTTGACTTTCTTTGCGATCGCCGTGCTGATCACGGCGGTCATTCTCTACTACTTCACGCGCTGCGTGCGCAGTACGGCGCTGGTGCTGGTATGCACGCTGATTGCCGTGGTCTGGCTGCTGGGGTTGCTGCCGCTGCTGCACTATGAATTGAACCCGTATTCGATCCTGATACCGTTCCTGGTCTTCGCCATCGGCGTGAGCCATGGCGCCCAGAAGATGAACGGCATCATGCAGGACATCGGTCGAGGCACGCACAAGCTGGTCGCCGCACGTTACACCTTTCGTCGCCTGTTCATGGCGGGCGCTGCGGCGCTGCTCGCCGACGTGGTGGGCTTTGCAGTTCTGAGCTTCGTCGATATCCCCATTATTCGCGAGCTCGCGACCATCGCCAGCATCGGTGTCGGCATTCTGATCTTCACCAACCTGGCGTTGCTGCCGGTGTTACTGTCCTACACCGGCGTATCGCCGGTCGCAGCGCAGCGCAGTATGCGCGAGAATGATGTGATCGAACTTGCTGCTGATGCACGCCATCCGCTGTGGCGCTTCCTTGACCTTTTTACCCGACGGAAATATGCGCTGATCGCTATCGTGACCTCGGCCGCGCTTGGAATCGCGGGCTACATCGTCAGCCTGAATCTGAAGATTGGTGATCTCGATACCGGTGCGCCCGAGTTGCGCGTAGATTCGCGCTACAACCGTGACAACGCCTTTGTCATCGGCAATTACACCGCGAGCAGCGATGTCTTCGTGGTGATGGTCAAGACGGCGCCGGGGCGCTGTGCCGAATACGACACGCTGCTCAAGCTTGATACGCTGGACTGGAAGCTGCGGCAGATGGTCGAAGTAGAAGGTACGAGTTCCTTCGCCGGGCTGACGCGTCGCGCTGCCGCTGGCATGAACGAAGGATCTCTCAAGTGGTACGAGTTGGTGCGTACGCAGGGCCTGATCAATGCCAGTGCCTCGCGCGCGCCGCGTGAGTTGTTCAACGAGACCTGCGACCTGCTGGCGTTGCACGCCTACCTGCACGACCATAAGGCGGAAACCTTGAGTGCGTTGGTGGTGTCTGTTGAGGCTTTTGCTCGCGAGAACGATACGGCGGACACCAAGTTTCTGCTCGCCGCTGGCAATGCCGGCATCGAGGCAGCGACCAATATCGTTGTGCGCGATTCGAACCTGAAGATGTTGCTGGGGGTCTACGCTGCGGTGATTGTGCTGTGTGCTGTGGCTTTCAGATCCTGGCGTGCGGTAGTCTGCGCCGTGTTACCGCTGGTGTTGACTTCTGTTCTGGCGGAGGCACTGATGGTGATGCTGGGAATCGGCGTCAAAGTGTCTACGCTGCCGGTCATTGCGCTGGGCGTGGGCATTGGGGTCGACTATGCACTTTACGTTCTGAGCGTCACCGTAGGCTGGCTCAAGCAGGGCGAGAGTCTGTCTCGAGCCTACTACCGTGCGCTGCTGTTTACCGGACGGGTGGTGATTTTTACCGGAATCACGCTATCGCTCGGCGTGTTTACCTGGTATTTTTCGCCGATCAAGTTTCAGGCCGACATGGGCGTGCTGCTGACATTCATGTTCATCTGGAACATGCTCGGTGCGCTGATCCTTACGCCGGCATTGGCTCGCTTCCTGCTGCCAGGCGCTGCCGGTCGAGATGCCTGATATGACCGCGAACATGATCGTCGCAACCGAGCATCGTGGCGCCGCGCCCCGCATGCCGGCCTATTTCCTGGCTCATGGGGCCGGTCCATGTTTTTTTATGGAATGGACGCATGGGCCACGCGACACTTGGGATGGACTTGCAACCTGGCTGCGTTCTATCAGTGCCGATGCCGGCATGGTTCCGCAGGCCATCGTCGTGGTTTCTGCGCATTGGGAAGCGGCGCCACTACACATCAACGGCCTGCACCGAAGTGGGCTGCTCTACGACTACGGCGGGTTTCCGCCCCACACTTACGAGCTGTGCTATCGGGCGCCCGGGTCGGCTGCAATCGCGCAGCGACTGCAGGTCCTGCTTGGCGAGCATGACATTGAAAGCGTCAGGGACGATGAGCGCGGGCTGGACCACGGCACATTTATCCCGCTGATGCTGGCTTACGCCGAGGCCACGGTCCCTGTCGTGCAGCTGTCGCTGCATCCGTCGCTAGACCCGGCGGACCATCTTGCCGTGGGCCATGCGCTTGCGCCCTTGCGCGATGAGGGCGTACTGCTGCTGGGCAGTGGCATGAGTTACCACAACCGGCCGGGGCTGGGTGTCGGCTCCGCGCAGTTGGCGGAGCAATTCGACCTCTGGTTGACCCACGCGGTGTGCGCCCATACCGGCGCTGAGCGCGAGCTGCGCTTACGTCGCTGGTCGGACGCGCCGGGGGCACGTCAAGCCCACCCCCGAGAAGAGCACCTGTTGCCGCTGATGGTGGTGGCCGGTGCCGCCGGCGACGAGCCCGCAAGGCCGACCTTCGCCGAACACATTGCCGGGATTCCGGTGTCCTGCTATCGATTTGGAGCATAAATGGTGCCAATCCCGCCCTCATCGGCGATCACTGCATCGCCTGCGATGCTTGCCCAGGCCATTGTGGCCGCCACTGTGCGCGAGGCGCAGAAGCGCTCGGTGCGTGTGTGTGTCGCCGTCGTTGACCCGGGTGGTCACCTGGTGGCCTTTCTGCGCATGGACGGCATGCCGTTTCACCTGATTGGCGTGGCGCAGGACAAGGCCATCACGGCAGCAAGCTTCGGCATGCCGACCTCGGAGCTCGCCTTCGGCCTGACCCGGCATTCAAAGGCCGCCGTGGAGTTCTTCCGTGGCCGAGAGCATCTCGTGTTATTGGGCGGCGGAATACCGCTGCACAGGGGGAGCGAACTGATTGGCGGCGTCGGAGTCACCGGCAGCAGCGAAGCGGAAGACGAGGCCTGCGCGTTGGCCGCAGTCAAAACCTGCCTGAAAGACACCTTCCAGAGCGAGGCCTGAGTCGATGATCGCCTCAACATTCAATTATCACGCGCGGCGGGCAACCGCCGCGTCCATTACCGGCCGTCACCTGGCGGCCATACAACCAAGGAGATAGCAATGGCAGCACTGACCGAAGCCGCGACCAGCAAGTTCGCGCGAATCAAGGAGGGTAACCTCGACCTGCAGGTCCACTACAACGAGTCTGGTAGCGGTGAAACCGTCTTCATGCTTCACGGTTCGGGGCCTGGCGCCTCGGGCTGGAGTAACTTTCATCGCAACGTCGAAGCCATTGTCGACGCGGGCTACCGCGTCATCCTGCTTGATAGCCCGGGCTGGAACAAAAGCGATCCCATTGTTGTGAGCAGCGGGTCGCGCGCCGATGTCAACGCCGCCTCTATCAAGGGCCTGATGGACGTGCTGAAGATCGATCGCGCGCACCTGGTCGGTAATTCGATGGGTGGCGTGAATGCGCTGGCCTTCGCGTTGGCCTATCCCGAGCGCTTGGGCAAGATGGTCATCATGGGCGGCGGCGGCGTCGGCCCCAGTCTGTTCCAACCCATGCCGCTGGAGGGCATCAAGCTGCTGTTCGGACTCTACGTGGATCCGACACAGGAGAACCTGAAGAAGATGCTCGACGTCTTCGTGTTCGACCCGAGCCAACTGACCGAAGAGCTGATCAAGGGCCGCTTCGAGAACATGATGGCTCGCCGCGACCATCTCGAGAACTTCGTCAAGAGCTTCCAGGCCAACCCCAAGCAGTTCCCCGATCATAGCCTGCGACTGAGTGAAATCAGCGCGCCAACGCTGGTGACCTGGGGCCGTGATGATCGCTTCGTTCCGCTGGACAGTGGGCTGCGTTTGATCTGGGGTCTGCAGGACGCTGAATTCCATGTGTTCAGCAAGTGCGGCCATTGGGCCCAGTGGGAGCACGCCGACAAGTTCAACCGCCTGGTTCTGGACTTCTTGAAGCGCTGAGCGCTGTAGCCGCCGCGCGGCGCTCTGTTAGTGGGCGCGTGCGGTGACATTTCCAAATTTTCTTGTCCGACATCACACAAGGGGACGACCCATGCAATACCGGCAACTTGGCAGTTCCGACCTGAAGGTCTCCGTAATCGGACTGGGTGGCAACACCTTCGGGCCGCCGCGGCTGTCGGCCGACGAGTCTTTGCGCTGCATTCATCGCGCGGGCGAGTTGGGTATCAACTTCATCGATACCGCAATCAAATACGGCGAAGGGCAGAGCGAGGCGCATATCGGGCGCGCACTTGAGGGGAATCGTCATAAGTGGGTTGTCGCCACCAAGTTTAATCTGGCTCAACTCCGGGCGGACGAGTCGGTTCGCGCACGCATCCTACGGCATTGCGAGATTAGCCTGCAACGCCTGCGCAGCGATTACATCGATCTCTACCAGATCCATTTAAATGCGCCCGGGGTGGATGACGAGGAGACTCTTGCCGTGCTCGCCGAACTGGTGTTGGCGGGCAAGGTGCGCTGGATCGGTGAATGCAATTACGCCGCCTGGCGGCACGCAGGTGCGATGCATACCGCGCGCCGCCATGGCTGGCCGGTCATGGTGTCTTGCCAGAATCATTACAACCTTCTGCGTCGCCACGTTGAGCACGAAACGCTGCCATTTTGCCGCGAGCAGGGCGTGGCCTTCCTGCCGTACTTCCCGCTGGCCGGCGGTTTTCTGACAGACAAATACGTACAGGGCCAGCCGGCGCCGGTCGGCACGCGGGGTGCGGCCGGCAGTCCGATCGTGACGAACAGCCGTACCGCGCGCAACGAGGCAATTCAGTCGCAGCTGAAGGAATGGGCCCATGTCCAGGGCCACTCGCTGGGCGAACTGGCAATCGCCTGGCTGTTGTCGCACCCAGAGATCCCCTCCGTGATCGCAGGTGTCAGCGCGCTGGAACAGGTAGAGCAGAACGTGCGGGCTGCCGAATGGGTGCTCACTGAGGCCCAGCGCGCCGAGGTCGATGCCATCGCCACCTGGGACGGCAGCGGGCAGCTGGCCGAAATGCTGGTGCCCTGAGGTCACGACCCGAACGCACAGACATGACTGAGTCCCGGTATCCGTCCGAACTTCTGCCCAAGGTTGCTCGGCCCTAGCCTATGCGGATAGCGTACGAAGTGTCGGCTGGGGAGGCGCAGCCGATGGTCTGGAGCGACGCCTTTCGCACCGTGCTGGTTGGGTTGTTGCTGGTGTTTGCCATCGTCTTGCTGGCCGCATGGCGCATATGAGCATGAGTGCGCACAACCGAGTGCGGCGCACTAACGCGCACAACCGAGTGCGGCGCACTAACGTTAATTTACATCCTGTCGCCAGGGAGGCGCAAGGCGCACCTGTCGCCACCCATAGAGCAGCCGGGCTGCCCATTAAATGGCCCGTCACATCGGGCCTCACGGAGACAACATGAGTGCTATTCCAGACCATATCGAAGCATGTGCCGTTGCGGTGCCGGAGTCACGACCGGGCAGTCACAGCACTCGCACGGCACTGGCCTACGGCCTGCCCAGTGCCGCCATCGGATTCACCTACATGCTCAACCAGCTGTATTTGATGAAGTACACGACCGATGTGCTGATGATTGCGCCAGCCGTGATGGGCATTATCCTGGCCGTCTCGCGCATCTGGGATGCCGTGTTCGACCCGATCGTGGGCTATCTCTCGGACATCACGCGCCATCGACTGGGTCGGCGCAAGCTGTGGATCCTGGCCGGTAGCGTTCCGCTCACGCTGAGCTTCATCGCCACATTCATCCCGCTGCCGGGTCTTGGCAGTGCTGGGCTGGTCGCATGGATGAGTGTGGCCGTGATCGTCTACTTCACGGCCTTGGCCGCAGTGATGATCCCGCATATGGCGCTTGGCTCCGAGCTATCGACGGATTACCACATGCGTAGCAAGATATACGGCTCGCGGCATGTATTTTTTGTCCTCGGCTCAATCCTGTCGCTGGTGGCGATGTTCGCCTTCATCAAGGCTGGCAAGGACGGGCCCGAAGCACTGCGAGCGGTACAGGATCCGATCATCATTGTCAGTGCCATCGTATGTATTGTTCTGATCGGATGTCTCCTGCTCGGTGCGCCTGAGCCCAAGGAGAATCAGGGCCGGGTGGAAAAGGGATTTCTGAAGAAGTTTGCGCATGTGTGGGCTAATCGCCACGCGCGCATTATCCTGATGACCACCTTCATCGAGAACCTGGGCACCGCAGCGATCTCGGTGATGACGGTCTATTTTGCGCAGTACGTGGTCGGCGATCCGCTCGTTGCACCACTGTTCGTCCTGGCCTTCATGGTGCCTTCGATGCTGTCGGTAGGCTTCTGGGTCGCGCTTTCCAGGCGCTATGGCAAGTCGCGCCTGTGGCTGTGGTCGATGATGGGTACGGGCCTTTGCTTCCTCGGCTTCTTCGTCACCCCCTTCATCGATTCCTACACCTGGCGCCTGATCGTCGTATTTGGTGCAACCCTTGGGGCCGGCTTCGCCAATGGCTGCGGCGGCACCATGGGGCCGTCCATCCTCGGGGACGTCGTGGATGCTGACGAGCACGCTACGGGCGAACGCAAGGAGGGGGCCTACTTCGCGATCTGGCAGACCGTTGTCAAGGGCGCGACGGGCGTGATGATGATGCTGGCCGGGTTCGCACTGCAGTTCTCCGGTTTCCTGCCGAACCAGGAGCAAACCATGCAGGTGAAACTCACGATCACCTCACTGAACGGCTTGCTGCCCTTCATCTGCTTCATGATTGGCGCCTGGGTGTTGAAGCACTTCAAACTCACACCCGAAGAGCATGCCCGCATCCGAAGCGATCTTGACGCACGCCGTCAATGCAATCCGGCCGCATGAGGCATTGATCCACACCAGGAGACAAAAATGACCATTTCCCGTCGTCGCATTCTGCAATCGACTTTTTGTGCAACGCCGCTGCTTCAGTTCGGGCCCTGCGCTTTGGCGCAGCCGGGCGAGATAGCGCGCATCATCACCGGCTTTCCGCCCGGCGGTACCACCGATGCCATCAGCCGCCGTCTCGCGGAAAAGCTGCAACCAGGCTACGCCCGTAACGTCATCGTGGAGAACCGTTCTGGGGCCGGCGGCCAATTGGCAGTGCAGTCAATGAAATCTGCACCTGTAGATGGAGCGACGATTCTGTTTACCCCGATGTCCATTCTGGGTGTGTATCCGCACACGTACAAGCGGCTGCCCTATGATCCGGTGGCCGACCTCATACCGGTGTCGAATGTCGCGACCTACGACTATGGTTTGGCGGTTGGACCCGCAGTTCCGGCCAATGTCACAACCGTGCCGCAGTTTATGGACTGGTGCAAGGCAAATCCGACCAAGGCCAACTTCGGCAGCGGTGCCACGGGCTCCACGCTGCACTTTCTTGGCATCATTCTCGGACGGGCAGCAGGCATCGAATTGACACATGTCGGCTATCGAGGCTCCGCCAGTATGCTGAGCGATTTGGCCGGGGGCTCGTTGCCGGCCTGTTGCAGCCCGGTGGGTGATCTGCTGGCTTATCAGGCTGCGGGCAGGTTGCGGGTCATTGGAACCTCGGGGTCCAAACGCAGCCGGTTTCTACCCAAAGTCGCAACCTTTGCCGAGTATGGTTACACCGACATGGTCTTCAATGAGTGGTATGGGCTCTTCCTTGCTGCACGCACGCCTCAGGAGTATGTGCAGCGACTGAACACCGCCGTGGCAGGTGCCCTCGCGGCTCCGGATGTCATCAATGCATTGGCATTGTTGGGCATGGACGCCACCCCGTCCAGTTCGATCGAACTGGACGCCATGCTAAAAATCGACACTGAACGTTGGGGAAAACTGGTCAAGAGCACTGGATTCACAAGCGAGACCTGAATACATCGCGAGCCTGCTGTGTCCTAACACAGCTCATTTCACGGAAAGAGCCTGCCAGCTGCCATGCGGGAAGCTTTTTGCGCACCGTCTCCATGCAATCGATCTCATTGTTCGAGTTGTACTTCTGCGGTACAGATTACAGCACTCCGCAAAGGACAGCTCTGCTGGAAGGCTGCAAAGAGGAGTCTTTTGGCGAGCAGTTTTATGCATTGGCAGGAAAAATCCGTCCCGTTTGAGGAACTGACATCCGTTCCTGCGCCAAACACGTTTATCAACCGGCAACGCGACAGAACCCGTTTCAGGCGTGTTCGGGCCGAGCATCAATGTGCAGCCGCATGCCCAGCGCGCGCAGCACCTTCAGGACCGTGGACAGGCTTGGGTTTCCCTGTTCGCCCAGGGCTTTATAAAGCCCTTCGCGGGTGAGGCCCGTGTCGCGGGCGAGTTGCATCATGCCGCGCGCGCGGGCGAT
This sequence comes from Polaromonas hydrogenivorans, assembly GCF_040105105.1. GTDB lineage: Bacteria > Pseudomonadota > Gammaproteobacteria > Burkholderiales > Burkholderiaceae_C > Polaromonas > Polaromonas hydrogenivorans. Next base: position 358,766 of record NZ_CP157676.1, read on the forward strand.
GTCACCCAGTGCTTTGGCGAACAGGGCGGCATCGTCAGGCGCCTGCTCGATGCAGGCCTGCAGGTACAGGGCGCAGTCTTCATCGGAGCGCAGGTAGGCGGCGGCATCGAAGGGCTGGATGCCCAGTTTTTCAGCGGCTGTGGGGTTCATCGTTCATTCCTTCAAGAGTTGGACCATGCCCTGGGCCTTCGCAATATCCCTGGCTTGAGTGGACTTGTCGCCGCCGCCCAGGGCGACGACGACCGTGGCGCCCTCTTTCCAGCAATAGACGCGGTAGCCGGGCCCGGAGTCAATGCGCAGCTCGGTCACTTCCTGGCCGACGGGCTTGCAGTCGCCCCAGTGGCCCAGCGACAGGCGGGCAAGACGCGCCAGAACCTGCTTTTGGCCGACCTTGTCACGAAGCGAGCCGATCCAGGCATCGAATTCAGAAGTGCGCAGGATTTGAAGCATCGGTGAATTGTGAACTATGGTTCACAAAAATACAAGCATCAGCCCCGCCAGCAACCAATAGCCCTAAGATAACGCACAAAGTAATAGGGTTGCGCAGATGCTGAACAGGCCGTCGGCAAGCATCAACCCGACCATGCGGCACCGCTCCAGTCACATCGATCCTCCTTTGCCACTGGTCAATTCGGCGCAAAATAAACGCGTTGGATCTTGCCCGCTAACGGCCGTGCACCCCAGCGCCGGGTTGGCTACCAGACAGAAGGCGGCCGGACTCGTCCATGGTCAGCCGAGCGCATTACCAAGACCGTGCAAGGCAAAAAATTGCCCTGTTTTGGTGACGCTTTCAATAAGCACAGTTGGGCATGCGCCACACGCAGTTGCTTCGGGCCACGACGACAATATAAACGTCGTCTTCTCACCCACAAGACGATGCCTTTAAGGCTGAGCATATTTCCAAAAAGCTGGTTCAGCTTGCCTTGACGCGATATTCGATAGACAGATCACTGGGTCAAGTCATCCAGTCTGACCCTGATCGGTAAACACAGGTGCCCGGCTGAATCCAGCCTCATGTCTTTCACGCCCTTGAAGCTTGGACTATTGCGCCGGCTCCTGTACCGGCCAAACGCCTACGGCTTCCGAAGCATTTCTGCTCATGTAAGACAAGATCAACCAGATCAGGGTTCATTCATCAGAGTGGGCTCCTTGTCGTCATCGAGCCGCTTCATGTTGTCCAGCAGCTTGAGCAGGTAGTGCAGCGTATGGGTGAGGTCGTTGGTGGAAAACCCGTCCAGCGCCTGCTCGTAATAGTCATGAATCTTGGGCTGCGCCTTCACGAGCCAGACCTCGCGGCCTGAGGCCGTCATCGTCACCAGGCGCCACCGGCGGTCCCGTCCGTCGGGGGCCGAGCCAATATGCCCGTCGCGCTCCATCCGGCTGATCAACCCCGCCAGGTTCTGGCGGCTCACCATCAGGTAGCGGGCCAAATCGCCCACGCTCATCCCCCCCTCGGCTTCCGGCCGCGACAAAGCCCCCAGCACCGCCCACTGCTGCGTCGTCAGGCCTTCAGCCTCCACCGCACGCGTCCCTGTTTTGTGCAACATATTGGTACATTGATACAAACGAAAGAACAACCTGTTGGCCAGCTCCGTTCGCACCGAAACAGCATTTTCATTAGGGTAAACCATATAAATTCCATACAAAAATACGCTTGCACTAAAAAATTCTTCGACCTAAGATATGACAATGTATTGTCCTAAATACCCAGGCCAATGCAGCAAGCATACCAACCTCAACGACAGATGGAGAGAAGCATGAAGAATCTGGAAAACAAGACGGTCATCGTGACTGGCGGCGGCGGCGGCATTGGCGGCGCGACCTGCCGCCGTTTTGCCGCGGAAGGCGCCAAGGTCGCCGTGTTCGACATGAACGTCGAAGCGGCCCAGCGCGTGGTGGACGAGATCAAGGCCGCTGGCGGTATCGCCCAGGCCTTCAAGTGCAACATCACCGACCGCGCCGAAGTCGATGCCGCCGTGGCGGCCGCCGAAGCAGCGCTGGGCCCCATCGCCGTGCTGGTGAACAACGCCGGCTGGGACGTCTTCAAGCCCTTCCTCAAGACCGTCCCTAGCGAGTGGGACCAGCTGATCGCCATCAACCTGACCGGCGCGCTGCACATGCACCATGCGGTGCTGCCCGGCATGGCCGAGCGCAAGTACGGCCGCATCGTGAACGTGGCGTCTGACGCCGCGCGGGGCGGCTCGTCCGGCGAGGCCGTGTACGCCGCCTGCAAGGGCGGCCTGGTGGCCTTATCCAAGACCCTGGCGCGCGAACACGCCCGCCAGGGCATCACCGTCAATGTGGTATGTCCTGGCCCGACCGACACCGCCCTCTTGTCTGGCATGGCCGAAGGCGCCCGTGATCCGTCCAAGCTGATCGAGGCTTTCAGAAGCGCCATTCCCCTGGGCCGCCTGGGACAGCCCGACGACTTGGCCGGTGCCATCGTTTTCTTCGGCAGCGACGACGCCGCCTTCATCACCGGCCAGGTCATCAGCGTGTCGGGCGGCCTGACGATGCACGGCTGAAGAAATGGCCCCCACGCTTGCCACTTCGTGTGCTGCGCTGCCCCCCGAGGGGGCCGCTGCGCCTGCGGCCCGGCAAAGCCGGTTCCGCGGCCCCGGCTGGTTTGGTGGGCTTGCGCCCTGACTCTCGTTTTTAACTTCCCTCACCTAACAGGAAATCATCATGGAATTCGAAGACATCCTTTACGAAGTTCGCAACACCGTTGCCTGGATCACCATCAACCGCCCCGACAAAATGAACTCGTTTCGCGGCCAGACCTGCGACGAGATCATCAAGGCGCTGAACAAGGCGGGCTACGACAAGGGCGTGGGCGCCATCGTGCTGGCCGGCGCTGGCGACCGGGCGTTTTGCACCGGCGGCGACCAGTCGGCCCACAACGGCAACTACGACGGGCGCGGCACCATCGGCCTGCCCATGGAAGAACTTCACACCGCCATTCGCGACGTGCCCAAGCCGGTGATTGCCCGCGTGCAGGGTTTTGCCATTGGTGGCGGCAATGTGCTGTGCACGATCTGCGACCTGACGATCTGCTCGGACAAGGCCCAGTTCGGCCAGGTCGGCCCGAAGATGGGTTCGGTCGATCCCGGCTACGGCACAGCGTTCCTGGCCAGAGTAGTCGGCGAAAAGAAGGCGCGCGAGATCTGGTACCTGAACCGCCGCTACTCCGGTGCCGAGGCCGTGGCCATGGGCCTGGCCAATGTCTGCGTGCCGCACGAGGAACTCGACGCGACCGTGCAGAAGTGGGGCGAAGAAATTGGCGAGCGCAGCCCGACGGCCATTGCCATCGCCAAGCGCAGCTTCAACGCCGACACCGCGCACCAGGCCGGCATTGCCGGGCTGGGCATGTACGCGCTCAAGCTGTATTACGACACCGAGGAATCGCGTGAAGGCGTCAATGCGCTGAAGGAAAAACGCAAGCCCGACTTCCGCAAGTTCGCCAAATAAACCTCCGTACAACACCTAAGTATCTGGAAACAACGAGATGAACCCGAATCCTTATATTGACGAAGATCTTCAGGCGCTGGGCGAGACAGTTCGCCGTTTTGCCACCGAGCGCGTTGCGCCCGGCTTCCTGGAGCGCGACAAGACGCGCGTTCTGGATCGTGAACTGCTGCGCGAAATGGGGGGCCTCGGGTTCATCTGTCCTGAACTGCCGGAGCAATTCGGTGGCTTGGGCATGGGTTGTCTGGCCGCTGGCGTGATCCATGAGGAAATCGCCCGCGCCGACCTGAGCTTTTCGTACCTGAACCTGCTGGCCTCGCTGAACGGCCAGATCCTGTCCAAGTACGGCAGTCCCGAGATCGTGGCCCCCTGGCTGAAGAAGCTCACCGCAGGTGAAGCCATCTGTGCCATCGCGCTGACCGAACCCCGTGGCGGCTCCGACGCCGCCAACCTGCGCCTGCGCATGGAGCGTGACGGCGACTTCTACGTCATCAACGGCGAGAAGACCTCGATCTCGGCGGCCGACCAGGCCGACATCACGGTGGTGTTTGGCCGCACCGGCAAGCCCGAGGATGGCGCCCATGGCGTGACCGCCCTGCTGGTGCCGATGGACTTGCCCGGCTTGAGCACCAACCGCTTCGACTGCCATGGCCAGCGCGCCATCGGGCGCGGCTCGATCTTCTTCGAGAATGTGCGCGTGCCGGTCAGCCACCGCCTGGGCGACGAGAACAAGGGATTCGTGCAGGTGATGCACGGCTTTGACTTTTCGCGTTCACTGATCGGCCTGCAGGTGCTGGCCGTGGCCCGCGTGGCACTCGATGAAACCTGGGAATACATCACCCAGCGCCAAGCCTTCGGCCAGCCGCTCTCAAGCTTCCAGGGCGTGACGCATCCCCTGGCCCAGTTCGACACCGAAGTCGAAGGCGCCCGCCTGCTCTGCCTGCAAGGCTTGTGGCTCAAGGACAAGGGTCTGCCGCACACGGCGGAAGCCGGCATGGCCAAGTGGTGGGGGCCCAAGCTGGCCTACGACGTGATCCACCAGTGCCTGCTGTGTTTTGGCCATGGCGGCTATGACCGCGGCCTGATGGAGCAACGCCTGCGCGACGTGCTGGGCTTTCAGATCGGTGACGGCACGGCCCAGATCATGAAGACCGTCATTGCGCGCGTGCGCGCCGGACGCAAGTTCGTGCCGGCCTGAGTCCACCACACAAAACACACAAGGAGACAAGACCATGGAATTTGACCCCGTCCTGATCGCGCCCCGCCGGGCGCACAGCGTGGCCCAGGGCTTCTGGCACGACAAGACCATCAACGACGATCTGGACGCCTGCGTGGCCGCCTGCCCGGACAAGCTGGCGCTGACCGCCGTGCGGGCTGAAAGCGGCGCGACCACGCGATTCACCTACCGCGAACTCGCCGCCATGGCGGACCGCGTGGCCGTCGGCCTGACCCGTCTGGGCGTGGACCGCAACGACGTGGTGGCCTGCCAGCTGCCCAACTGGTGGCAGTTCACCATCACCTACCTGGCCTGCTCGCGCATCGGCGCGGTGATGAACCCGCTGATGCACATCTTCCGGGAGCGCGAGCTGTCCTTCATGCTCAGGCACGGCGAGGCCAGGGTAGCGATCGTGCCCAGGGTGTTTCGCGGTTTCGACTTCGAGCAGATGGTCACTGCCCTGCAGCCCGGCCTGCCCGAGCTGAAGCACCTCGTCGTGGTCGATGGCAGCGGCGCCAACAGCTTCGACGCGCTGCTGAGCGGCCCGGCCTGGGAAAGCGAAGCCGATGCGCAGGGCATCCTGACACGCCACCGGCCCGGCCCCGACGACGTGACGCAGCTCATGTACACCTCGGGCACCACGGGCGAGCCCAAGGGCGTGATGCACACGGCCAACACCACCATGGCCAACATCATTCCCTACGCCGAGCGCCTGCAGCTGGATGCCGAAGACGTGGTGCTGATGGCATCGCCCATGGCGCACCAGACCGGCTTCATGTATGGCCTGATGATGCCCATCATGCTCAAGGCCAGCGCCGTGCTGCTCGACGTCTGGGAGCCGCTCAAGGGTATCGACCTGATTCGCGCCGAAGGGGTGACTTTCACCATGGCCTCCACGCCCTTCCTGACCGACCTGGCAAGGAATGTGGAGGAGTCCGGCAAGGCCGTGCCGACGCTGCGCACCTTCCTCTGCGCTGGCGCCCCGATTCCGGGCGCGCTGGTGGAACAGGCGCGCCGGGTGCTGGGCACCAAGATCGTCTCGGCCTGGGGCATGACCGAAAACGGCGCCGTGACCCTGATCAAACTCGACGATGACGACGAACGCGCCTTCAACACCGATGGCTGCCCGCTGCCGGGCGTGGAACTCAAGGTGGTCGATGGGGACGGCAGCGCGTTGCCTGCGGGCCAGGCCGGCCGGCTGCTGGTGCGCGCCTGCTCCAACTTTGGCGGCTACCTCAGGCGGCCGCAACTCAACGCCACCGATGCCGACGGCTGGTTCGACACCGGCGACCTGGCCCAGCTGGACGGGCAAGGCTATGTCCGCATCACCGGCCGCAGCAAGGACGTGATCATTCGCGGCGGCGAGAACATTCCGGTGGTCGAGATCGAGGCCCTGCTGTACCGGCATCCGGCCATCGCCATGGCGGCCATCGTGGCCTACCCGGACGAGCGGCTGGGCGAGCGTGCCTGCGCGGTGGTGGTGCCCAAGCCGGGCCAGCACATCGACCTGCCCTCCATCGTCGAATTCCTGAAATCCCAGAAAGTCGCCGTGCAGTACATGCCTGAAAGGCTGATCGTGCGCGATGCCATGCCGTCCACGCCCACCGGAAAAATCCAGAAATTCAGGCTGCGCGACATGCTTCGCGACGGCACGGTTTAAAGCATTCCGCTCCCACAACGACACCCAGGAAACAAACCATGTTCACTTCCCCCAAGCACCTGCTGCGCCGCCGCCTGATCCAGGCTGCCGCAGCCACCTGCTGCACGTTCGGCCTGGCCGGTGCGGCCCTGGCCCAGGCGCCAGCCTGGCCCGCCAAACCCATCAGGATCGTGGTCGGTTTTGCCCCCGGCGGCACGACCGATGTCATGGCCCGGGTCATGGCCCAGTCTTTGAGCCAGGCACTCGGACAACCGGTGCTGGTGGACAACAAGCCCGGCGTCGGCGGCAACGTGGCGGCCACCGAAGTCATACGCGCGCCAGCCGACGGCTACACCTTTTTGATCGCACCGACCTCGGTCGAGACGGCCAACCCCTCCCTGTTCAAGCAGACCATCAGCCCGGCCAAAGACCTGACCCCGGTCGCCGGCGTCGGGCGCAGCCAGATGTACCTGGTGGTCAAGCCGCAGTCCACCTTCAAGGACGCCAGGGAATTCGTTGCCTTTGCGAAGGCCAATCCGGGCAAGCTGTCTTACGCCTCTGCCGGCCCCGGCACGCCGCCGCATCTGGCCGCCGAGATGTTCAAGCGGGTGACCGGCATTTTTGCCACCCACATTCCGTACCGGGGCGCAGCGCCGGCCTTGCAGGACGTGATGGCCGGCCAGGTGGACTACCTGTTTGATCCGGGCATCGCGTTTCCGCATGTGCGCTCGGGCAAGGTCCGCATGCTGGCAGTGGCCGGGGCCAATCGCTCGTCCTTTTTCCCGGATGTGCCGACACTGGCCGAACTCGGCTTCAAGGGGGCTGAACTCGATATCTGGTTTGGCATGTGGGCGCCCAACGGCACGCCGCCCGACATCACCGCCCGCATGGTGCGCGAAGTGGCCAAGGCCTTGAGCCTGCCAGCGACCAGGACCCGTTATGAGTCCCTTGGCGCCGAGCCGGTCGGACTGGGCAACGCCGAGTTCAAGAGCCTGCTGGCCAGCGAAACCAAAATGCTGTCGGCCCTCATCAAGGACAGCAAGATCAACGTGGATTGACCCAACAACACGATTTCAAGCATCAAACAGGCCGTTTGCGCATGCTGCGTATGCGCTTACAGCTATTGATTTAATAGCATTTTCACTCGGCGGGAACCCATGAAAGAACTACACCCCATCCTGACGGAAGTCCGTGGCCGGGTCGGCGTGATCACGCTCAACCGGCCCGGGCAGCACAACGCCCTGAACGATGCGCTCATGGATGCGCTGGGCGACGCCCTGCTGGCGTTCGACCGCGACGAGGCGATTGGCGCCATCGTCATCACCGGCAATGCCAAGGCCTTTGCCGCCGGCGCGGACATCGCCGCCATGGCCGACTGGAGCTACATGGACGTGTACCAGAGCGACTTCATCACCCGCAACTGGGAAACCCTGCGCCGGGTGCGCAAGCCCGTGATTGCCGCCGTGGCCGGTGTTGCCATGGGCGGCGGCTGCGAGCTGGCGCTGTCCTGCGACATCATCATCGCCGCCGAATCGGCCAGGTTCGCGCTGCCCGAGATCAAGCTCGCCATGATGCCCGGCGCCGGCGGCACCCAGCGCCTGCCGCGCGCCATCGGCAAGGCCAAGGCCATGGACATGTGCCTGTCGGCCCGCATGCTCGACGCGCTTGAAGCCGACCGCTACGGCTTGGTGTCGCGCGTCGTGCCCGATGAGCAGCTGCTGGAACAGACTTTAGCCCTGGCCGACAGGATCGCCGCTTATTCGCTGCCCGCGCTGATGGTCATCAAGGAATCGGTCAACCGCAGCTGGGAGTCCTCGCTGACCGAAGGCATTCTGTATGAACGCCGTGAACTGCATGCGCGCTTTGCCAGTGAAGACGCCCATGAAGGCATGAATGCCTTTTTGTCCAAACGCACTCCGGTGTTCGAACACCGTTGATCCATCACTTCTTACACAGAGCAAACCATGGCCCTCGATACCGAATCCTTTGAGCTTTTGCTCGCCGCCGTCCAGCGCTTTGTCAGGGAACGTCTGGTTCCCGCCGAAAACATCCTGGAAGAAACCGACGATGTGCCCGCCGACATTGTCGAAGACATGAAGGCCATGGGGCTGTTCGGCCTGACCGTCCCCGAGGAATTCGGCGGCATCGGCTTGTGCGTCAGCCAGGAAGTCCAGGTCAACTATGAGCTGGGCCGCACCGCGACGGCGTTCCGCTCGGTGTTCGGCACCAATATCGGCATCGGCTCGCAGGGCATCCTGATGGACGGCACGCCCGCGCAAAAGAGCGAATACCTGCCCAAGGTCGCCAGCGGCGAGCTGGTCATGTCGTTTGCGCTGACCGAGCCCGATGCCGGGTCGGACGCCGCGTCGCTCAAGACGCGCGCCGAGCTGGACGGCGACCACTATGTGCTCAACGGCACCAAGCGTTTCATCACCAACGCGCCGCGCGCCGGCGCCTTCACGCTGATGGCGCGCACCGGCGGGCCGGGCGCCGGTGGCGTCTCGTCCTTCATCGTGCCGGCCGACCTGCCGGGCATCAAGCTGGGCAAGACGGACAAGAAAATGGGCCAGCGCGGCACCAAGACCTGCGACGTGATCCTCGAGAACGTGCGCGTGCCAAGAGCCAACATCATCGGCGGCGTTCCCGGCCAGGGCTTCAAGACCGCGATGAAGGTGCTCGACCGGGGCCGGCTGAACATTTCGGCCGTGGCCTGCGGAATGGCGCAGCGCATCCTGGAGGAATCGGTGGGCTACGCTAGAGACCGCAAGCAGTTCGGCAAGGCGATTGGCGAATTCCAGCTGATCCAGGCCATGCTGGCTGACAGCCAGGCTGAACTGCTGGCCGGCTGGTCGCTGGTCCAGGACGTCGCCAGGCGTTTCGACGGCAAGCCGGCCCATGTGTCGGACCCGGACATCTCGATGCGCGTGTCCTGCGCCAAGCTGTTCGCGACCGAGATGGTGGGCCGCGTCGCCGACCGCGGCGTGCAGATCCATGGCGGCGCGGGCTACATCAACGAGTACCCGGTCGAGCGCTTTTACCGCGACGTGCGCCTGCTGCGCCTGTATGAAGGCACGACGCAAATCCAGCAAATCATCATCGGTCGAGAGCTTCTCCGCGCGGCTTGAGCGATTCCCCCCACCAGCAACTCACTTAACGTTCAACAAGGTCATATCATGTCGACAAAGTCCACCAAAGCCAGCTTCAGCTGGGAAGACCCGTTCCACCTGTCCGCACAGCTGAGCGACGACGAGCGCCAGGTGCAGGACGCCGCCCGCGCCTACTGCCAGGAAAAGCTGCTGCCCCGCGTGACCGATGCCTTCCGCCACGAACACACCGACGTGGCCATCTTTCGCGAGATGGGCGATCTCGGCCTGCTCGGCGTCACCATCCCCGAAGCCTACGGTGGCTCGGCCCTGAACTACGTCTGCTACGGCCTGGTGGCACGCGAAGTCGAACGCGTCGATTCCGGCTACCGCTCCATGATGAGTGTGCAGAGCTCGCTGGTCATGGTGCCCATCAACGAATTCGGCACTGAGGCGCAGAAACAGAAGTACCTGCCCAAGCTCGCCACGGGCGAGTGGATCGGCTGCTTCGGCCTGACCGAACCCAACCACGGCAGCGACCCGGGCAGCATGGTCACCCGCGCCAAGGCCGTGCCCGGCGGCTACTCCTTGAGTGGCGCCAAGATGTGGATCACCAACAGTCCCATCGCCGACGTTTTTGTGGTCTGGGCCAAGGACGACGGCGGCCAGATCCGCGGCTTCATCCTGGAAAAAGGCTGGAAAGGCCTCACCGCCCCCGCCATCCACAGCAAGGTCGGCCTGCGCGCCAGCATCACCGGCGAAATCGTCATGGACGAAGTCTTCGTGCCGGAAGAAAACGCCTTCCCCGATGTGCGTGGCCTCAAAGGCCCGTTCACCTGCCTGAACAGTGCGCGCTACGGCATTGCCTGGGGCGCACTGGGTGCGGCGGAAGACTGCTACTTCCGCGCCCGCCAGTACGTGCTGGACCGCAACCAGTTCGGCCGCCCGCTAGCCGCCAACCAGCTGATCCAGAAAAAGCTGGCCGACATGCTGACCGAAATCAGCCTCGGCCTGCAGGGCTGCCTGCGCCTGGGCCGCATGAAGGACGAAGGCACGGCCGCGGTCGAGATCACCAGCATCCTGAAGCGCAACAGCTGCGGCAAGTCGCTGGACATCGCCCGCATGGCGCGCGACATGATGGGCGGCAACGGCATCAGCGACGAGTTCGGCGTGGCGCGCCATCTGGTCAACCTCGAAGTGGTCAACACCTACGAAGGCACACACGATGTGCACGCGCTGATTTTGGGCCGGGCGATCACCGGTATTGCGGCGTTCGCGAACTGATATGTCGATGCTGTCACGCCAGTGGGCGCATGGCGCGACACCCGGCGTGACTTCAAGTTCTCAATAAAAAAACAACCGGAAGCAAGACCATGAACGACCAGTATGGCCACGATATCGAAGACCTCCATGTAGGCATGAGCGCGAGCTTCGCCAAAACCGTCACCGAGGCCGATATCGTCTTGTTCGCGGGGGTGTCCGGTGACAACAATGCCGTTCACACCAACGAGGAGTTCGCCAGGACCACACCGTTTGGCGGCCGCATTGCCCACGGTTTCCTGACTGCCAGCGTCATCTCGGGTGCCGTGGCCAACCGCTTACCCGGTCCCGGCACGATTTACCTGGGGCAGCAACTGCGTTTCCGGGCGCCGGTTCGGCCTGGGGACACCGTTCACGCCACCGTGACCGTGAAGTCGGTGGATCTGGCAAAGGCCCGTGCCGTGCTTGATACGGTTTGCCGCGTCGATGGCAAGGTTGTGATCGATGGAGAGGCTACGGTGATGACCACCTCAATCGCCAAGCGACAGGCCCAGCAGGTTGCGGCCTGACATTTCCTAAACGGGATCGTCCGCACAACAGATTGCTGACGGTCTTTCCCCTTCGTTATTTGTTATCGGAGCTACCCATGAAAATCCTGGTCCCCGTCAAGCGAGTCGTCGATTACAACGTCAAGGTCCGCGTCAAATCCGACGGCACCGGTGTCGATATCGCCAACGTCAAGATGAGCATGAATCCGTTCGACGAGATTGCCATCGAGGAAGCCGTGCGCCTGAAGGAAAAGGGCGTGGCGACGGAAGTCATCGCCGTTTCCTGCGGCGTGCTGCAGTGCCAGGAAACGCTGCGCACGGCCATGGCGATTGGCGCTGATCGCGCCATCCTGGTCGAAACCGCCGAAGAGCTGCAGCCGCTGGCCGTGGCCAAGCTGCTCAAGGCGCTGGTCGAGAAAGAAGCCCCGCAGCTCGTCATCCTGGGCAAGCAGGCGATTGACGACGACTGCAACCAGACCGGCCAGATGCTCGCCGCGCTGCTGGGCTGGCCGCAAGCCACGTTTGCCTCCAAGGTCGAAGTCGAGGGCGGCGTGGCCAAGGTCACGCGCGAAGTCGATGGCGGGCTGGAGACGCTCTCGCTCACGCTGCCGGCGATCATCACGACCGACCTGCGCCTCAACGAGCCGCGCTATGTCACGCTGCCCAACATCATGAAGGCCAAGAAAAAGCAGCTCGACAACGTGAAACCCGAGGACCTCGGCGTCGATTTCAAGCCGCGCATCAAGACGCTCAAAGTCAGCGAGCCCCCGAAGCGCAGCGCCGGCATCAAGGTTCTAGATGTGGCCGCGCTGGTGGACAAGCTCAGGAACGAAGCCAAAGTCATCTAACTCAGAAGCAGAACAACGGAGCCTAAAACCATGACCTCTTTAGTCATCGCAGAACACGACAACGCCAGCATCCGCCCCGCCACCCTGAACACCGTGACCGCAGCCAGCCAGTGCGGCGGCGAGGTGCATGTGCTGGTGGCCGGGCTGAATGCGGCTGCCGCAGCGCAAGCGGCCAGCCAGATCGCAGGCGTCACCAAAGTCATTCATGTGGACGGCGAGCATTTCGCCCACGGCCTGGCTGAAAACATGGCCGCGCAGGTCATCACCATTGCCAGCGCCTACTCGCACCTGCTGTTCCCGGCGACCGCCTCGGGCAAGAACATCGCCCCGCGCGTCGCGGCGCTGCTCGACGTGGCGCAGATCTCCGACATCACCAAGGTCGATGCGGTCGATACCTTCGAGCGCCCGATCTACGCGGGCAATGCGATTGCCATCGTGCAGAGCCTGGATGCCACCAAAGTCATCACCGTTCGCACGACCGGCTTTGACGCGGCCGCTGCCAGCGGCGGCGCGGCCACCATTGAAACCCTGGCGGGCGTTGCCGACAGCGGCAAGTCCTCGTTCCTGGGTTCGGAAATCGCCAAGAGCGACCGGCCCGAACTGACCGCCGCCAAGATCATCGTCTCGGGTGGCCGCGCGCTGGGCTCGAGCGAGAAGTTCCATGAAGTGCTCGAACCCCTGGCCGACAAGCTCGGCGCTGCGCTGGGCGCGAGCCGCGCGGCCGTCGATGCCGGTTACGCGCCCAACGACTGGCAGGTGGGGCAGACCGGCAAGATCGTCGCGCCCCAGTTGTACGTGGCCGTGGGCATCTCGGGCGCGATCCAGCACCTGGCCGGCATGAAGGACTCCAAGGTCATCGTCGCGATCAACAAGGACGGCGAAGCGCCGATCTTCAGCGTGGCCGACTACGGGCTGGAAGCGGATCTGTTCACGGCCGTGCCGGAGCTGATTGCCGCGCTGTAAACACATTTCGCACAGGTTCATCGCGGCTGAACTAGGCACCCAAATGCCGGTGCTCAATGAGTTTGCGAGTTCGACAGCCCTCAAGAGCCGCATGCACACGTGAAGCAAGGTGGTACGTCATGCAAAGGACCAACAGGAGCTGCAAGGAAGTTCAAGAACCGTGACACTTCCCCGCAGTTGCGAGAAGTCCCCTTCATAAGGTGTAGGGCCCCTGGCCGCTCCCCCTGTTTTTACCTTCTCAAGGATACCAAGGATATTTCGACATGAAAGCCGTATTCATCACAGGCCATGGCAGCAACGAAGTCGTCAGCATCGCGGACCGGCCCCGGCCGGTGCGCCAGCCCGACGAGGTACTGATTCGCATGCAAGCGGCCACCCTCAACCAAGTCGATCTCTACATGCGCAACAGCGGCGCGGGCATCACGCACCAGCTGCCGCAGATCATGGGCCTGGACGGCGCGGGCATCGTGGAAGAAGTCGATGCGCACGAGCGTGTGCTCGCGCCCGGCCAGTCCGTGGTGCTGCATCCGGCCGTGGGCTGCGGGCGCTGCGAGTTCTGCCAGCGCGGCGAGGTGGTCCTGTGCACCGGCATCCAGCTCCTGGGCGAGCATCGGGACGGCACGCTGGCCGAATACGTGAGTGTGCCGGCACAAAATGTCTTCCCCATGCCGGCCGACCTGAGCTTCGCCGAGGCGGCCGCGCTCGGCGTCAACCACCTGACCGCCTGGCGCATGCTGTTCACCAAGGCACAGCTCAAGCCGTGGGAGACGGTGCTAATCTTTGGTGTTGGCGGCGGCGTGTCGCTGGCGGCGCTGCAGCTCGCCAAGCTTGCGGGCGCCAAGGCCATCGTCACCTCGCGCGACGATGCCAAGCTGCAGCGCGCCCTGACCATGGGGGCCGATCACGTGATCAATGGCCGGGCGCAAGACATTGCGAAAGAGGTCATGGCCCTCACCGGTGGCCGGGGCGTGGACGTGGTATTCGAAAACGTCGGCGAAGCCGTGTGGTCATCGGCCATGAAATCGCTGGTGCGCGGCGGCCGACTCGTCACCTGCGGCGCCACCAGCGGCGACCAGCCGCCAGCGGACATCAGGCGCATCTTCATCCGCCAGCTCCAGATCTTCGGCTCGACGCTGGGTAACTTCGAAGAGTTCGGGGATTTGCTCAGCCTGGTAGCGCGCACCGGCTTGCGGCCCGTCATCGACAGTGAATTTCCGCTGGACCAGACCCACGCGGCTTTGAGTCGCCTGGAGTCGGGTGAGCAATTCGGCAAGATCGCCATCCATATCGGCGAAGCCTGATACCCCATGAATGAAGAAACCATGTCCACAGTACGCACCGAACAGCTCGGTGATGTCTTGCTGATTGAAATCAACAACCCGCCCATCAATGCCGGCTCGCTCACGGTGCGCCAGGGCCTGAGCGCGGCGATAGAGCAGCTGCAGACCCAGCCTGAGCTGGTTGCAGGCGTCATCATCGGCGGCGGCACCACCTTCGTGGCTGGTTCCGACCTGCGCGAATTCGGCCAGCCGCTGCAAGACCCGCAGATGCCCACCGTCATCGCCCTGATTGAAGCGTGCAGCAAGCCCGTGGTGGCCGCGCTGCACGGTGCGGCACTCGGTGGTGGTTTTGAACTGGCGCTGGCCTGCGACGCCCGCATTGCCCTGGCCGGCACGCTGCTGGGCCTGCCCGAGGTCACTTTGGGCATGATTCCCGGCGCGGGTGGCACCCAGCGCCTGCCGCGCCGGGTCGGTGTGGCCCGCGCCATCCAGATGATCTGCAGCGGAGAGCGCATCACGGCCGACAAGGCGCTGGCGTTGCGGCTGGTCGATGAAGTCGTTGCCGGGGAACTGCAGGCCCATGCAATCGCGCTGGCTAAGCAACTGGCCGGCCGCAAGTGCCGTATTCGCGATGAGCAGGTCGCGCCGGAAGACGCCGGGGCCATCGAGCAGGCAGTTCAAGCCGCCCTGCGCGCCGGCAAGCGCCGCCCGGCCGTGCTGGCGGCCATCGAGGCCGTCAAGAATGCTGCCAAATTGCCGATGGACGAAGGCCTGGCGCAGGAGCGGGCGGTGTTCCAGCAGCTGCGCGTGGCACCCGAAGCCTTTGCGCTGCGCCACCAGTTCTTTGCCGAGCGCGAGGCGGCCAAGTTGCCGGCGGCGCTGCAGGCCGCCCCGCGCCCGGTGCAGACCCTCGCCGTGATTGGCGCCGGCACCATGGGCGCTGGTATCGCGATTTGCGCGCTGGACGCCGGGCTCAACGTGATCCTGCTGGAGCAGGACGAGGCGGCCCTGCAGCGCGGCCAGCAGCGCGTGGCCGCGCATTACCAAGGCCGCGTGGCCGCTGGCAAGGTCAAGGCCGCCGTGGCCGCCGCCAGCCAGGTGCGCCTGAGCCCGACCACCGACTGGGCGCAGCTGGGCCGGGCCGACCTGGTCATCGAGGCGGTGTTCGAGGACATGGCCGTCAAGCAGGACGTCTTCAGGAACATTGATGCCCATGCGCGGCCCGGCGCGGTGCTGGCCACCAACACCTCCTACCTGGACGTCGATGCGATTGCCAACCTGACGGCCCGGCCGCAGGACGTGCTGGGCCTGCACTTTTTCAGTCCGGCCAACGTCATGAAGCTGCTCGAAGTGGTGCGCGGTGAGCAGACGGCGGCCGATGTGCTGGCCACCGGCATGGCCCTGGGCAAAAAGCTCAAAAAGCTGCCGGTGCTGTGCCGCAATGCCTTTGGCTTCATCGGCAACCGCATCTACAACGCCTACCGCAAGCAGTGCGAGTTCATGCTCGAAGACGGCGCCTGGCCGGAGGATGTGGACCAGGCGCTGACCGACTTTGGCTTGGCCATGGGGCCGTTCGCCGTGGCCGACCTGTCCGGCCTGGACATCGCCTGGCGCATGCGCCAGTCGCAGGCCGCCTCACGCGATCCGCGCGAGCGTTATGTTGCCATCCTCGACCAGTTGTGCGAACAAGGACGGCTGGGCCGCAAGACTGGCGCCGGCTACTACCGTTATCCCGACGGCAAGCGGGTCTTGACCACCGACGCAGGGGTGCGCGCCATCATCGGGCAGGCGTCAAGCCAGCGCGGCATCACGCGCCGCACGCTGGACGCCAAGGAAATCCAGCGCCGCGCCCTGCTGGCCATGGTCAACGAGGCGGCGCTGCTGCTGGCCGAAGGCGTGGCTGCTCGTCCCAGCGACATCGACGTGGTGCTGGTGCAGGGCTACGGCTTTCCGCGCTGGGAAGGCGGCCCGGTGTTCTGGGCGCGCCAGCAGGATCCGGCGCAACTGGCTCAGGACCTGCAGCGCCTCGCCCATGAAGCAGGCCATGGCTTTGTGCTGGCCGATCTTTCTGCTCTGTTAAATCCCTAACCTTTCCTCTATTCCCTTACCCCATACGACCATGACGACCCCCCAAGCCTTTATTTGCGACGCCATCCGCACCCCCTTCGGCCGCTACGGCGGCGCGCTCTCGAGCGTTCGCGCTGACGACCTGGGCGCCATTCCCCTCCGGGCCCTGATGGCGCGCAACCCGAACGTGGACTGGCAGATGGTCACCGACGTGATCTACGGCTGCGCCAACCAGGCCGGCGAGGACAACCGCAACGTCGCGCGCATGTCCAGCCTGCTCGCCGGCCTGCCGGTGGAAGTGCCCGGCTCGACCATCAACCGCCTGTGCGGCTCCAGCCTGGACGCGCTGGGCACGGCCGCGCGCGCCATCAAGTCGGGCGAGGCCGGTTTGATGATTGCCGGCGGCGTGGAAAGCATGAGCCGGGCGCCGTTCGTCATGCCGAAAGCCGAGAGCGCTTTTAGCCGCAACAACGCGGTGCATGACACGACGATTGGCTGGCGCTTCGTCAACAAGCTCATGAAGGCGCAGTACGGCGTGGACTCCATGCCCGAGACAGCCGAGAACGTCGCAAGCGATTTCGGCATCGAGCGCGAGGCGCAGGACCGCATGGCCATGAACAGCCAGCTGCGCGCCGTGGCCGCCCAGCAGGCCGGCCACCTGGCGCGCGAGATCATCGGCGTCACCATTCCCCAAAAAAAGGGCGATGCCCTTCTGGTGGACCAGGACGAGCACCCGCGCGCCACCAGCCTGGAGGCACTCGCCCGCCTCAAGGGCGTGGTGCGCCCGGACGGCACTGTCACGGCGGGCAACGCCAGCGGCGTGAACGACGGCGCCTGCGCGCTGCTGCTGGCCGATGAAGCGGGCGCCGCCAAAAACGGTTTGAACCCGCGCGCCCGCGTCGTCGGCATGGCGACGGCTGGCGTGGCCCCGCGCATCATGGGCTTTGGCCCGACGCCGGCGACGCAAAAGGTGCTGGCCCTGGCCGGCCTGAAGCTCGAACAGATGGACGTGATCGAGCTGAACGAAGCGTTTGCCGCGCAGGGCCTGGCGGTGCTGCGCGCGCTTGGCCTGGCAGACGATGACGAGCGCGTGAACGCCTGGGGCGGCGCGATTGCCCTGGGCCATCCGCTGGGCGCCAGCGGCGCGCGCCTGGCGACCACGGCGGTCAACCGGCTGCACGCCACCGGCGGGCGCTACGCGCTGTGCACCATGTGCATCGGCGTGGGGCAAGGCATCGCGGTGATCCTGGAGCGGGTGTGAGACACCACTGAACGGAGCATTGTCCTATGACCCCCTCAGATATCCTAGAGCAATTTGGCCCCCGAGAAGCGATGGAGTACGACGTGGTCGTGGTGGGCGGCGGCCCCGGCGGGCTGTCGGCGGCCATCCGCCTGAAGCAGCTGGCCGCCGAGCACGGCACCGAGCTGTCGGTGGTCGTGCTCGAAAAGGGCTCCGAGCCCGGCGCGCACATCCTGTCGGGCGCGGTCATGGACCCAAAGGCCTTGACCGAACTGATCCCCGACTGGCAGGCCCTTGGCGCGCCGCTCACGCAGCCCGTCACCGCCGACGAGGTGCTGTTCCTGAGCGAGACGGGCAGCACCAAGACGCCCGATTTCCTCGTGCCCGACTGCTTTCACAATGAAGGCAATTACGTCATCAGCCTGGGCAACGTCACGCGCTGGCTCGCTACTCAAGCCGAAGCGCTAGGCGTGGAGATCTTCCCCGGCTTTGCCGCCGCCGAAGTCTTGTACAGCGAATCCGGCGCGGTCCGGGGCGTGGCCACCGGCAACCTCGGCGTGGGCAAGGACGGCGCGCCGACCGACAACTTCCAGCTCGGCATGGAGCTGCACGGCAAGTACACGGTGTTTGCCGAAGGCGCGCGCGGCCACCTGGGCCGCCAGCTGATCGCCCGCTTCAAGTTAGATGAAGGCCGCGACCCGCAGGCCTACGCGCTGGGCGTCAAGGAACTCTGGGAGATCGACCCCGCGAAGCACCAGAGCGGCCTGGTGGTGCACACGGCCGGCTGGCCGATGCAAAGCGACACCTACGGCGGGGGCTTTCTCTACCACCTGGAGGGCAACCAGGTCACGCTGGGCTTTGTCACCGGGCTGGACTACAGCAACCCCTACCTCAGCCCGTTCGAGGAAATGCAGCGCTGGAAGACGCATCCGGCGATCCGCAAGTACCTCGAAGGCGGCAAGCGCATCGGCTACGGCGCGCGGGCGATCACCGCCGGCGGCGCGCTCAGCCTGCCCAAAACCGTGTTTCCCGGCGGCGCGCTGGTGGGCTGCGAGGCGGGTTATCTGAATGCCAGCCGCATCAAGGGCAGCCATGCGGCGATCAAGACCGGCATGCTGGCGGCCGAGGCGGCGTACGAAGCCGTCACCGCAGGCCGCCAGCACGACGAGCTCAGCAGCTACCCCGCCGCGTATGAAGCCAGCTGGCTGGCCCGGGAACTGAACCAGGCCAAAAACTTCAAGGCCTGGTTCAAGAAGGGCGTGTACATGGGCTCGTTCATGACGGGCGTGGAGCAGTGGCTGCTGCCGCGCATCGGCATCAAGAGCCCGCCGTGGACGATCCACCGCCACACACCCGACCACGCGATGCTCAGGCCGGCCGCCGAGTGCCAGCCCATCCTTTATCCCAAGCCCGACAACAAGATCACGTTTGACCGCCTGACCTCGGTGTTCATCAGCAACACCAACCACGAGGAGAGTCAGCCCGTGCACCTGACGCTCAAGGACGCGGGCGTGCCGGTTGCCATCAACCTGGCTAGGTACGCCGGCCCCGAGAGCCGCTACTGCCCGGCGGGCGTCTACGAGTACGTGAAGGCCCCGGACAACACCGACCGCCTGCAGATCAACGCGCAGAACTGCGTGCACTGCAAGACGTGCGACATCAAGGACCCGACCCAGAACATCGTCTGGGTCACCCCCGAGGGCGGCGGCGGACCGAACTATTCGGGCATGTGACGCCTTTTCAATCTTTCAACCCACAAAACGAGACACTGAACGGTTAGCGGCGGCCTGTTTTGAAAACTCTGGCGCAAGGAGCCTGCAAGCCTCGTGCATGGCGCTTGATGCAATCAACATCTGGGCGCCGAACCGTTGAAAGCGCCTGAGACATTACCTGTTGGCAGCTGCGTTGCGCTTGCGCGTGGCAGCTGCCTTGACAGTAAACGCTGAGCGCGCCTACGGAAAGCGGGAGGCAGCCGCCACACCCCCCGGGGTCAAATTTAGTTGTCTGAGCTTCAGCGTTCATTTTCATAAAACCGTACCCAGCCTGCGCACGCAATGCGTTGATTTCCTTGAACTTCAGAAAATAGGGGCTCAAAATCATGAAAAGATATTTTTCACGAAAAAGTACCCCACGTGGAATTTTTCATAAAAGCGTACCGGAGCTGAGCGAAATCATGGTGGGATGAAGGTCTCCTGACAGGTGACAGCCCTCGTTATTTGCGCAGGCACAGATTTATGAAAAACCTGGGTACGGATTTATGAAAATGGACGAAAAATGAACGTTTCAAACTCATCATTGCACCTTTTCGCCCTAAGATAAGACGTATTATCTCATGGTAAAATCCACAGGTCAAAACCGGACCGAACCAGCACCCGATGAAAAACTTCAACTCCGACAAGGACTTGGCTACGCCGCGGCGGGCGGGTCACGGCGGCGCGGGCCGGTTTAAAGCCCCGCCAGCGGCTTTTGCAAGCCTCCCCTACCCACCCCCTTGGAAAGCCTGCGTTCGGCCCGCCTGGGCCGTTCTTGCAACCTTAAAAATCACCGTAGCGCCTCCAGGCAGGCGCCAAAGGCCATAGAAATTGATGTCAAACAAGCCCTCCTCCACGCTACTCACTACCCGTTTCGTGCGCCGCCTGGGCCCGCACCACTTCGCGCACCTGCGCGCCGTCGCTGAAGGCCTTAGCCTGGCCGAATGCGCCCGGCGCTATCTTGGAGTCGAGCACGGCCACGAAGCGATCACGGCGCACCGCCAGGCGGTCGACGCCGTGCGCGCGGTCGCCCGCCGCCGGGGCGATAGCGCCTGGCGCCTGGTGGGCCTGGCGATCCGGGCGCAGGCGGATGCGCCACGCCCGTCGCTAGAGGATTTTGCGCAGCAGCACGATCTGGACGGTTTCTCCGAAGGCGAGGTGGTCAAGCTCTACGAGGAAGCCTTTCCGACGGACCGAAAAACCGCGCGCGGCCAGCGCCTGAGGGAGCGCCAGCTCGCGCTGCTGCGCCGCCTGGAGGGCCTGGCGGCCGAGACGCCGCAGCCCTCAGACCTCGTGGCGGGCTGGTTTGAAGAGGCGCTGGCGGCCAAGCTCACTACGGCCGGCCTGCTCACGCTGGGCGACCTCAACGCAAGGATCAGCACGGGCGGGCGCTGGTTTGCCGCATTGCCGGCGGTCGGCGTGGCCAAAGCGCGGCGCATCGAGCGCCACCTGGCCACACTGCTGCCGCGCCAGGCGCAGCCGGCCAGGCCGTTCTTTGCCTTGAGCGTGACGCCGGCGCTGTTTGATGCGCCCTCCCCTGCTGATTCGTTCCTAAGCCCGGCATCCGGAGAACGGGTGCTTGGCGAATTTGTGGGCCGCGCATCGGAACGAGCCCTTCCCCTCACCGGCGCCTTACCCTCGCTGCTGGGCGCGGCCAGCGACCTTGAGGCGGTCCAGCGCTGGATCCAGGCCCGGGCCGGCTCGCTCGCGACCGTCCGGCTGTACCAGCGGGAAGCCCACCGGCTGCTGCTGTGGCTGCAGTACGAATGCGGGGGCATCAGCCTGGCGCAGATGGGTGTCGCCGACTGCGGCGCGTTCATGGCGTTCCTGCAGCACATCCCGCCGCGCTGGATCTCCCGGGTTCGCGCCGCGCCCGGCACGCCGGGCTGGGCGCCGTTTCGCGGCCAGCTCTCGCACGCGAGCTGCCGCCAGGCCATCATTGTCAATGCCTCGATGTTCGCCTGGCTTCAATCCGCGCAGTATCTCTCTAGCAATCCCTGGGTGCTCGTCAACCAGGCCACGGGCGACGACCCGGGCCACAAGATGCTGGACACCAAGGCGCTGAGCGAGGAGGCCATGCGCGAGGTGCTGCGCTTCATCGACGCCCAAGCGCCTTCGGCGTCCCGCGCGCGCATGCGCTTTATCGTGCGGTTCGTCGAGGCCGTGGGCTTGCGCTCGGCCGAACTCCTGTCGGCCACCCTGGGTGACCTCCGGATGGAGCCCGAAGGGTGGGTCATGCAGGTCCGCGGCAAGGGCGCGAAGAACCGGATCGCGGCCGTGCCGGGGCAGGCGCTGCACGCGCTTGAGGACTACCTGCTGGAGCGCGGCCTGGGCTCGATCCAGCAGGCGCCACCTGGCGCGCCCCTGCTGGCGAGCAGCCTGGACCCGATGGCGCCGATCGGCTACCAGGCGCTGTACGAGCATGTCAAGGGCTGGCTGGCCCGGGCGGTGCGCGCTTCCAGCCTGCCAACGAACGAGCGCGAGCGGCTGGCCGGGGCGACGACGCACTGGCTGCGCCACACCTTCGGCACGCGGGCCATTGCCCGGGCGGTGCCGCTCGATGTGATCCAGGCGCAGATGGGCCATGCCTCCATCCAGACCACCACGGCGATTTATGGCCGGGCGCCGATCAGGCGGCGGGTCGATGAGCTGGGCAAGGCGTTTCAATGACACGGATACGATCCCACGCAGTTCTTTATCCAAGCGGCGCACTACCTGGTTTTGCAGCTAAGTTTGCGTTGGACTGACAGGTTAAAAACGACCGCCGAGACTCTTTTAGTTTCTCGTTTGAAGAAACCGTTCAAGAAAAAAATGGGGGTGGAACCGTTCCACCCCCTCGGGTATCTCGCTGCGTCAGGGCTAGCTGATTAATTTAAGCATTCCTTTGGCTATCTCGTCAAATCTTTCGGGATCGATATTAGTGAAATTTATCGAAATACTTCTTGCTTTCGAATCCCGAACAATCGATCCCAGTTGTCCATTAACGCCAGAAATGGACACTGCTTTCTTGGAGGGGGGTGGAACGGTTCCACCCCCCTCCACCAACATCTTCAGAACCTGCGCGGCCGAATGATTTCGCGGTTCGGAATTGATCTTTTTAGCAGCCGCTAGTACACGATCCGGATCTTTCTGCAACGCCTGGGTCAGGTCAGTTGCCCAGCGATACTGAAGATCCAGCGGACTGGGGAACGCCGATAAAACATCAATCGGAAGCCGGGCGAGGGCAAGCGCCTTGCCGAGTTGACTCAGGTCAATCGAAGCGGACTCCGCAAGCTTTCTGGCAGACGGAAATAAACCCTCATCCAGTGCACGTGCATAAGCACGACCGGCTTCATAGGGTTTGAGCGGAGAACGCTCGCGGTTTTCCCTGTCCATCTGACAGAATAATTCAGCATCATCCATGTCTTCGATCACCGCGAAAACTGGAAGGCCGAGCTCAAGACACGCCAGGTGACGTCGGTGACCAAAAATTAATTCGTAGGTCCTTGGCTTATTGGGAAGGGGGCGAACTTTGATGGGCTGAATATTACCGCCGGCCGATTCAATTTCGCTTTTGAGATGTTGGAACTCAACATTGTTGAACGATTCTTCATGGCGGTTCGCCCACTTGCTTCGCATGATGGTTTTAGGGTCCAGCTGACGCGCTGGACTTGCGCCATCAAATTCGGCCAACTGTTGCTTCAATTTGCTGTTTTCAATAGATACTTTTTCATCGCGAAACAAAGCCTCCGCATGCATGCCAATGGCGGTTTTCGCCGTCTGCACGCGCGCAGCAGAGGACAGGTCAATCTTGCTCAAATCAACCAAAGCAGCTTTATCT
>NZ_CP157680.1 GCF_040105105.1 Polaromonas hydrogenivorans
ATGGACTCCGCTCCAAAAACTGTCAATCCATCAATCGCAAGTCGGGTCGAAAAAGCGCAGCGCAACGCCTATTTAAGCACTAGGGGTATTGTTTTAAGTATTCCTTTTCAGATGGATCTACTTTTTCCAAACATCGTTGCCGAACGTGACGACTTAAGACATATTCCGAATGATTACGCTAGGTCTTCCCTTTTCACCGCGAGAAACAAGACCCAGCCGCGTAAAACATTGATGCATGAAAAGCTGTTTCACTACAACGAGTTTGTTTCCCTGCTCTACACCGGCATTGAGCTACGCGCTGAAAGTGATGAAATTGTTTGGTTGCAAATTCTCAACTACGGACAAAGCGTCCCGTTTGGTGAGCCCTTTCAATTTTCCGTGAAAGACTTGGTCAAGGATGTGAACTGGTCAAGGAATGGCCGGAATTACGACCGGGCACGAGAGTGCATTTCAAGGCTCAAGGCCAATGAAGTCTTGGCCTTGAATACCAAGGCATATGGCACGAGCGGGTCAATCTCACTCATCCAGAATTACACGACAGTCAACGATTCGGATGGCAAGCCGACGCAGTACAGAGTGTGGATCGACCCAAATTTAATAGTTCTGTTTGCCGGCAATACCTTTACCAGCCATCGATGGAAAATTTACCGTGATTTGTCCCCTGTTGCTCGCCGTCTGACTGACTACATCGAAAGCCATAAGCACCCTTATCCGCTTAGCCTTGAGAAGTTCCGGCAAATGTGCGGCTCCATCGATTCGAGCGTGACG
The DNA here is from genome assembly GCF_040105105.1 of Polaromonas hydrogenivorans. Classification (GTDB taxonomy): domain Bacteria; phylum Pseudomonadota; class Gammaproteobacteria; order Burkholderiales; family Burkholderiaceae_C; genus Polaromonas; species Polaromonas hydrogenivorans. Next base: position 769 of record NZ_CP157680.1, read on the forward strand.
AGCTGGCGTCAAACGGTCAAAAGGGCATGCGCCGAAGTCCAGCAAGCCAAAATTGCCGCGATGGTAACTCTCAACAAAACCGATCAAATTTATTGTTTACGCGAATAATTGAAAGCGGAAAATTAACAAGGGTGCTTTCGGCGCCTTTATCACTCACAAACTATAGGTCAAACGTCATGGTGCAGGCTCTAGCGAGCCTGCAAAAGCGTTCGATATCCTTGCTACCGCTTCGCTTTAGTGTGGTGCTTGCTACCAATGCATCAAGTCAAAGCCTTGACGAATGACCTACAAACCTTGACGAATGACCTACGGCTTGCTTGTAAAACATAGGTCATTCGTCAAGGTTTTGATATTTTTGCCGGTGCATTTGTGGATAAGTTGCCAAGCCAGGTTCGAAACCTTAACGATTATTTATCTAGCTTGACGGATGACCTATGCAGTTTGATGAAAGCTTGACGGATGACCTACGAAAGCTTGACGGATGACCTACGAAGTAGGCCAATAGCTTGACGGATGACCTATGAAAGCTTGACGGATGACCTACGAAAGCTTGACGGATGACCTATCCACAGGTTTTGTAACACGTTGATTACGTTAGATAATTTGTTCATTTGTGACTTTCATAACCATCTTTTAACCGTCTTTTTAACTAAAGAGAAGGCACCGCCTCTTGGGGCTTCGCCCCGCCGGCTCCTCCGGCCTACGGCCTACGCCCGCGCTTCGCGCTCCCCACCCGGCATCCCCAATACAACAACAGACCCCTGAAGGGGTCACAAAAACATCCACGGCTGCGGGCACTTCGTGTCCCGCAACGATGGCCAGTGAAGCAAAAAAGCCTCAGCGCTTGATCAGCTAACCCCCCAACCCCCTCTACACGAGGGGGCGAAATACCCTGTTGGACAAGAAGAGGGGCGAAAAGGCCGCTGGAATGGTCTGGACGGGTCTTCCTGCATCGATTGATCGCAAGTCCATGGGTACGGGGCCTGCAGCATTTCGCTGCGTCCTGGGGATGTAAGCCTGACATGTCGGCCCTTACCGTACGATTTTTTCCGTTTTCTGAAGCGACCCCTTTTTGGGGTCACTTCAGGAAACGGAAAATAAAGCACGTTAAGCCTGCGAGCACGCTGGAATCCAACGGTACAGAGTGGGCACGGACACGCCCAGGTTCTTGGCCACGTCGCGTGGCGGCACACCATTGGCCAGCAGCTTCTTGGCTGATTCGATCTTGCTGTCGGTCATTTTCCGCTTGCGCCCGCCCTTGCGGCCCAGCTGGCGGGCCACTTCCAACCCTGCGCGGGTGCGCTCTCCTGTCAGTTCCCTCTCCATCTCGGCCAGGCTGGCCATGACGTGAAAGAAGAATCGGCCTGACGGGGTACCGGTGTCGATGGCGTCGGTCAGGCTCTTGAAATGCACGCCCTGCTGGTGCAACTGGCCGACCAGATCCACCAGGCGCTTGACGCTGCGGCCAAGCCGGTCGAGTTTCCACACGACAAGGGTGTCGCCCTCGCGCAGCATTTCCAGCGCCTTGGCCAGGCCGGGCCGCTCGGCCCGGCTGCCGCTCATCTTGTCGTCAAAGAGCCTGTGGCAGCCCGCCTTGGTCAAGGCGTCGAGCTGAAGATCAAGGTGTTGGTCCAGCGTGGAGACGCGCGCATAGCCGATCAGCATGCCGGACATTGACTGAGTTGTTCCATGTTCTATCTTTCTCAAAACTCATCATTTTGGTGAAGTTTAAGAATATCATTTCGAGAATTATTTGTGAGAACGGAAGATCCTTGATTCTGCGTGCAGCACGCGTCACACAACAAGGCTTCTCGCAATCCTCCGTTTACAAGAATACCCCCCCCCATGCCACGTCGTTCGATTCTGTCCGCCACTGAGCGCGACAGCCTGCTTGCATTGCCTGAGGCCAAGGATGAACTGATTCGGCACTACACGCTCAGCGAAACCGACCTGTCGATCATTGGCCAGCATCGCGGGTCTGCGAATCGGCTTGGCTTTGCTGTCCAGCTTTGCTATTTGCGATTTCCTGGCATGGTCCTGGGTGTCGATGAGCCACCGTTTGCGCCCTTGTTGCGTATGGTGGCGGCGCAGCTCAAAGTGCCGGTGGAAAGCTGGGATGAGTACGGGCAGCGCGAGCAAACCAGGCGGGAGCATCTGGTCGAGCTCCAAGCGATGTTCGGATTCAAGTCCTTCACCATGAGCGATTACAAACGAGAGGTGCATACGCTGACTGAGTTGGCCTTGCAGACCGACAAGGGAATCGTGCTGGCCAGTGCGCTGGTCGAAAATCTCCGGCGGCAGAGCATCATCCTGCCTGTCATAAACGCCATCGAGCGCGCCAGCGCAGAAGCGATCACCCGCGCGAATCGGCACATTTACGCCGCACTGACGGACCCCCTGTCGGCCGTCCACCGCCAGCGCCTGGACGAGCTGCTCCAGCGCAAGGAGGGCAGCAAGGGAACCTGGCTGGCGTGGCTGCGCCAGTCGCCGGCCAAGCCGAACTCGCGGCACATGCTTGAACACATCGAGCGCCTCAAGGCCTGGCAGGCGCTGGACCTGCCGCAGGGCATCGACCGGCTGGTCCACCAGAACCGGCTGCTCAAGATCGCCCGCGAGGGCGGCCAGATGACGCCCGCCGACCTGGCCAGATTCGAGGTGCAGCGGCGCTATGCGACTCTGGTGGCGCTGGCCATCGAAGGCATGGCCACCGTCACCGATGAGATCATCGACCTGCACGACCGCATCATCGGCAAGCTGTTCAACGCGGCCAAGAACAAACACCAGCAGCAGTTCCAGGCCTCGGGCAAGGCCATCAACGACAAGGTGCGCCTGTACGGGCGCGTCGGCCAGGCGCTGCTCGAAGCCAAGAAAAGCGGCGCCGATCCCTTCGCGGCTATCGAATCCGTCCTGTCCTGGGACGCGTTCGCGGCCAGCGTCGGGGAAGCGCAAAAGCTCGCGCAGCCGGCGCAGTTCGATTTCCTGCACCGCATTGGCGAGAGCTATGCCACGCTGCGCCGTTATGCGCCTCAATTCCTAGAGGTTCTGAAACTGCGGGCGGCGCCGGCGGCCAAGGGCGTGCTCGACGCCATCGACGTGCTGCGCGGCATGAATGCCGACAACGCCCGCAAGGTGCCTGCCGGCGCGCCGACCGCGTTCGTCAAGCCGCGCTGGGCCAGGCTGGTTCTGACTGACGAGGGCATCGACCGGCGCTACTACGAGCTGTGCGCTCTGTCGGAGCTCAAGAACGCGCTGCGCTCGGGCGATGTCTGGGTGCAGGGCTCGCGCCAGTTCAAGGATTTCGAGGACTACCTGGTGCCCGCCGGGAAGTTCGCCGCGATGAAGCTGGCCAGCCAGTTGCCGCTGGCCGTTGACACCGATTGCGACCAGTACCTGCAGAGCCGCTTGTCGCTGCTGGAGCAGCAGCTTGCCAGAGTCAACCGCTTGGCCGGAGCCAATGAGCTGCCGGACGCCACCATTACCACCGCGTCGGGCCTGAAGGTCACGCCGCTGGACGCGGCGGTGCCTGATGCCGCCCAGGCCCTGATTGACCAGGCAGCAGCGCTGCTGCCGCGCGTCAAGATCACCGAGTTGCTCATGGAGGTCGATGAGTGGACCGGTTTCACCCGGCACTTCACGCATTTGAAGACCGGCGACACGGCCCAGGACAAGGCCTTGCTGCTCACGACGATCCTGGCCGACGGAATCAACCTTGGGTTGAGCAAGATGGCCGAGTCCTGCCCCGGCACGACCTACGCCAGGCTGTCCTGGCTGCAGGCCTGGCACATCCGGGACGAGACGTACTCATCGGCACTCGCCGAACTGGTCAATGCCCAGCTCGGACAGCCCTTTGCCGGGAACTGGGGCGACGGCACCACGTCCTCCTCGGACGGCCAGCGCTTCAAGGCGGGCGGCCGGGCCGAAAGCACCGGGCACATCAATCCGAAATACGGCAGCGATCCGGGGCGCACGCTCTACACGCACATCTCCGACCAGTACGCGCCTTTCAGCGCCAAGGTGATCAACGTCGGCGTGCGCGACTCCACCTATGTGCTCGACGGCCTGCTGTACCACGAGTCCGACCTGGCGGTCGAGGAGCATTACACCGACACGGCGGGCTTTACCGATCATGTGTTTGCACTCATGCACCTGCTGGGCTTTCGCTTCGCGCCGCGCATCCGGGACCTGGGCGACACCAAACTGTTCATCCCCAAGGGCGATGCCAGCTATGACGCGCTTGGGCCGATGATCAGCAGCGACAGGCTGAACATCAAACATATTCGTGCCCACTGGGATGAGATTCTGCGGCTGGCCGCCTCGATCAAGCAGGGCACGGTGACGGCCTCGCTGATGCTCAGAAAGCTCGGCAGCTATCCGCGCCAGAACGGCCTGGCCGTCGCCCTGCGCGAACTCGGACGCATCGAGCGCACGCTGTTCATCCTTGACTGGCTGCAAAGCGTGGAGCTGCGCCGGCGCGTTCAGGTCGGGCTCAACAAGGGCGAGGCGCGCAACGCCCTGGCCAGGGCAGTGTTCTTCTACCGACTGGGAGAAATCCGCGACCGCAGCTTTGAGCAGCAGCGCTACCGCGCCAGTGGCCTCAATCTCATCACGGCGGCCATTGTGCTGTGGAACACCGTGTATCTGGAGCGGGCCGTCAACGCGCTGCGTGGTCATGCAAAGCCCGTGGACGATTCGCTGCTGCAGTACCTCTCGCCGCTGGGCTGGGAGCACATCAACCTGACGGGCGACTACCTGTGGAAAAGCAGTGCCAAGGTCGGTGCGGGCAAGTTCAGGTCACTGCGGCCAATGTCACCACCTTAACGTGCTTTATTTTCCGTTTCCTGAAGTGACCCCTTTTTGCCTGGTCGATGCCAAGCAAGGGGTTGGGGGTGTAAGCGCAAACCGCCGATTTTTCCGGCAAGCGCGCAAAGCCAGCACTGGTGCTGGTTGACGCCAAACAGTTGTTTTACGACACGCCTCATCAGCTTCAGAAGGTTCGGGAAACAGCTACTGGTTCAAATGGCGGCTGGTGACACGACTGCTCGTTCTACCCCCACATAGAGGAAAACCTGCATACACATCGCCGCCCATGGGCTATGCTGTCGCTGCGTCAGATGGCTGGCGATCAGTGGCAATACAAGGGAGACCCCATGGAACCATTTATCGGACAAATTGAGCTGTTGGCCTTCAATTTCGCTCCCCAGGGTTGGGCTTTTTGCGATGGCGCCCTGTTGCCAATCAGCCAGAATACGGCGCTGTTTTCCTTGCTCGGCACGACCTATGGCGGAGATGGCGTTACCATCTTCGCGTTGCCCAATCTCAAGGGCAAGGAGCCCGTTGACGGCTCGCACTACTGCATTGCCCTGGTGGGAATCTATCCGTCGAGGCCTTGACTGGCAACCTTGGCGGGCTTGCCTTCGTGGGCGGACGACGGCGCTTTCAAAGGCGTGACCTGGACCGGAATGACGCCGTGTTGGCCGGCCCCTAACCGCTTGGCGGCGTGGGCAAACCCCTAGGTTTACCTTGCAATCGCGCAACGCCAAGCACTTTTATCAATTAAAACAACAGCTTGGAGTGAAAACCGCCGGATTCCGTCGGAATCCCGGCCGACCCTCGTGATGGTCGTCATGCTGATCTCGGTCGAGGTGGGGGTTCCACGCCCAAATCCACGAAATTTTCAGACTTGTGTTTTTAGCGTCACTTTGAGCATCCTTTGCGAGACGTAGCCCACATGACGAGCAGTGTGATTGAATTGTGGTCAATTCTGGTCTTGATTCTTGGTGTCACGCGAACGACCGTCTATGTGACTCCGGCTTTTAGACCATCGGTAGGTAGAAAACTTGCTGGTCTCACCTAAAAATCGCCTTCATGCAGACTTTCCAGCAGGGTTAAGGGGATTCTGAAATTTTCGTCGGTTTGGGCTTAGAACCCCAGGTGGCAGCGCTCAGGCATGCGAAGCCCGCGACGGATAAATCACCACCGAATCGGACTTCGGGCGAACGCTCTCGTTGTCAGTGGCCTGGCCCGGCTGGCTACTCTTTGAAGAAGCCTGCAATGCATCGCTGATTTCCGCCTCGATGCGGCTGATTCGCTGCGCATACATGGCGGTCAATGCCCTATGGTGCTCGGCGGCCACCTGATGCTCGACCCGGCTGACTTTGGCTTCTTCCAGATATTCGAGGGATTTGCGAATGTGCCTGTCAGTCTGGGGTTCAAATAGATAAAACCTCATGAGATCCTTTCTGTACACGCGAGCAAAGGGTAGTCGTTCTTTGTTGAACGCTCAACAGTTGAATTATCGGAGGGTAGGCTGCCGAATAGTTCCAGCTGTCATGAATTGAGGACTTGGCAAACAGGGGGGTGTTCATGCATGTTTCCTGAAGTGACCCCTATTTCAAATGGCTGTTTGGCAAGGCGAAGCCGCGTCAGGCCGTAGGCCCCAAGCCGAGGAGGTATGGGCAACTGGGCAGCCCGCAGGGCCTGTCCACACTGAGCGGCAGCGATTGTGGGCAGCCAGTTGTCCATGCCGGACGAGATCGAGCACCCAGCGAAGTGCCGAGCCCGCCTGGCACCGCCAGCAGGGCGCATTCGAGCATTGAGCCAACATGCTTTGAAAAGGCAAGCTGCGCATGGCGCGCTTCCTCCTTTTTTTCCCCGAAAAAACACACTTTGACGCGGGAGCGGGGTCCGTACCGCTTCGCTACATCCTAGCTGCGCCAGGATAGGTCGGCAACAGCCATCGACCTCACGCCCCAGTCCATGCCGCGCGCCCATCACCCCCTGAACCCGACGAGCGCTGGTTCGCACCCGCCAGCGCGCCGCCGATCCACGCAGTTCTCCCAACATGTTTTCTGTCGAAGCGCCTTCTTCGCCGCCAAGTCAGTTGGTGATATTGCATCATCTTTTGTTATCCATTATAATAACGTTATTATAATGGATATCGTTATTTAAAAGGTAGCGCCATGGCCATCGTCAACTTCGAGTCCGTCGCCGCTGCCGCCGAATCGCTCCAGGCCGCCGGCCAGCGCGCGAGCGTCAGGGCCGTCATTGCCGCTCTTGGCGGGGGCAGCCCGAACTCGGTGCTGAAACTGCTGGGAGCGTGGAAATCGGGGTTTAGGGAGCAATGGAACGTAAAACACGGTTAGAGGGTCGGCCGGGATTCCGACGAAATCCGGCGTTTTTCAAGCCAAGCTGTTGTTTCAATTGATAAAAGTGCTTGCTGGCGCGACTGCAAGCCGCAGTCTTGACTCGGCCGGACCGCTGAGCGCCACCGCGCAAAACAAGCGGGATTGCAGATTGAGTGGGTAGTTCAGCCAAAGCCCACCTGTCAAATCACTGAAATCCAAGCCTGGCGTGGGTTTGCGGGCGATCTTACGCATTTACGAAGGAATCCTTACGCCTCCCTTTTAGTTCTTGTCCATCCCCATTTTGAACAGCCAAGATGGGTTGTACCCATCCTGGAGTCGCCTCAGAATTCGGAATTTAAAGCACGTTAGCGTTTAGGCCGCCTGGACCGCTATCGAAGCGGAGTGGAAATTCATAAGTTTCTTATTGTGATAATTGAAACAAAATATTTCATAAATTCGTGTGAACTTCATCCACAAAAGACAAATGATGCTGAAAGTGGCCAAAAGCGAAGCGAATTGAAAACTAAAAAGTTTCAATATGTGTTAATTGAAATAATATATTTCATAAATTCGATGTGAACTTCATCCACATCTGGGATCGAAATAAACGCACCATTCCCCCGACATTCAGCCAGTGGACCGAAGCAATTGCTTCGAGGCGATGCCTTCTAAGTCGCCATACAAAGCCATCGCGGCGGCGGCCCGCTGGTGGAATACGCCAGAAAGGGGTTGTAAGCCGGAACCCCAGAAAATTCCGCCGCCCGTCCCGACGATCAACCAGCAAGCTGCTTGAGGCGCTCGGCCAAGCGTCCGAACGCTTCGTTCACGTACTCCAAATGGGGGTAGAACAAGTCGTGTCACCAGCCGCCATTTGAACCAGTCGCTGCTTCCCGGACCTTGTGACGCTGATGACGCGTGACGTAAAGCAGTTGTTTTCCGGCGTGGCCTGCCATGGGTCGAAAACGGTACTCTTAACCGGGCAAAACATGCACGACAAACCATGTCGGATAGGTTCAGTGGCCGGAAACACGGGCTGTGATGTTTTCCGGCGGAATTTTCTGGGGTTCCGGCTTAGAACCCCGAATAGTTCTAGCTGCCATGGATTGAGGACTTGGAAAACAGGGGGTGCTCATGCATGTTTCCTGAAGTGACCCCTATTTCAAATGGCTGTTTGGCAAGGCGAAGCCGCGTCAGGCCGTAGGCCCCATGCCGGACGAGATCGAGCACCCAGCGAAGTGCTGAGCCCGCCTGGCACCGCCGGCAGGGCGCGTTCGAGCATTGAGCCAACATGCCTTGAAAAGGCAAGCTGCGCATGGCGCGCTTCTTTCTCCTCCTCGGAAAAAAACACACTTTGACGCGGGGGCAGGTCCGTACCGCTTCGCTGCATCCTGGCTGCGCCAGGATAGGTCGTCAACAGGGGATCTTCCTGCGCCAGGCGCCCTTGCCAGGCATGGCCCCATGCCCCGGTCCATGCCGCGTGCGCCCCATGAGCCCGACGAGCGCTGGTCCGCACCCGCCAGCGCGCCGCCGATCTCCGCAGTTCTCCCAACATGCTTTTTTGGAAATGCCCAGGCGATGGCGGCCCTTCGCCCGGTCCACAACGTGGTTTGCCTTTTCCGTCGAAACGCTTTCTTCGCCGCCAAGTCAATTGGCGACATTGCATCATCTTTTGTTATCCGTTATAATAACGGTATGATAATAAATATCGTTATTTAAAAGGTAACATCATGGCCATCGTCAACTTTGAATCCGTCGCCACGGCCGCCGAATCGCTCCAGGCCGCCGGCCAGCGCGCGAGCGTCAGGGCCGTCATTGCCGCGCTGGGCGGGGGCAGCCCGAACTCGGTGCTCAAACTGCTCGGAGAGTGGAAAGCGGGCCGTCCCGTGGTGCGTATCGCCGACACCGAGCTGGACGCGCGCATCACCGACGCGATCCGGCTGCAGATGCAGCGCGTGGCCGAGCAGGCCGCCGCTGCGGCCGAGGAGCGCGCCAGCGGGCTCGACGAGGATCTGCAGGCGCTGGCCGAGGCGCAGGCCGCTGCCGAGCAGCAGATCGCCGGCTTGACGGCCGAGCGCGACACGGCGCAGGCGCAGGCTGCCCGCCTGGCCCTGCAGCTCCAGGAGGCGCAGGCCGAGGCCGAGCGCGCCGCCGGCCAGTCCGCCGAGGCGCTGGCTGCGGCGGGCCAGGCGCTGGCCAGCGAGCGCGGGCGCCAGGAGGCGGCGGCCGCAGCGCTGGCCAGGGCCGAGGTGCGCCTGGAAGCCGTGCCGGCGCTGCAGGGCGAGGTCGAGCGGCTGCGCGCCGCGCTGGAGGCGACTCAGCTGGCGCGCCAGCAGGCCGAGCAGAGCGCCGCCGTGCTCGATGCTAGGCTGGAGGCGGCCGAGCGGCGCGCCAGCGAGGCCGAGGGCCGAACGCTCAGGGCGGACGCCAGGGCCGATGCGCTGGCTGGCGACCTGGCCAGTGTGAATGCAGCCTTGCATGCTTGCCAGGTACGGCTTGAAACGTCTGCCCGCGAGTCGGGCGCGGTTGAAACTGCGGCAAGAAAACCGGCCGACGCACGCGCTGCTCCCAAGCGCCAGGCGACTGCCAAGCCGGGCAAAAAGGGGCAGGGCGCCCTGGAGTTGTGATCCCAGCGCGATTGCGCGCTGTGCCCTGCGCGCATTGCCGTGCTTTGAGTCCCCGAGGCGACCCCTTCTCTGGCCCCGATTCCTTTTGAAGCGTGCCCTGTCCAATCCATGAAAAAACGCAAACTGCCTTCGCGCGCATCTGCTGCGCACCTGACCCGGCGGGTCGGCACGCTGGTGGCCCTCCTGACGGGCCTGTCGCTGCACTCGTGCGCTCCGGTTCCCGCGCAGCGCGAGCTGGCGGCCGCTGGCGCCGGCCTGGAAAAGCTGGCCAGGGGACTGGGCACGGCGGTGCGCGAGCACGCTGGCGCGTCTGTCTCCACGCCCGCACCTGCTGCTTCAAAGGGCGAGTCGGCCAACAGCGACGGCACCGGCGACTTTGCAGCCTGCCGGCAATTTTTTGCGGGAGGACGGCCGCCCGTAGTTACGTCCCGGCCCACGCACCGCGCGCTGTGCTACGACGCGTTTGCCATCCTGCATTCGGGCGAGAGCAAGACGGCGGTGTATGTCGCCCAAAAACTCAACCGCACTCTAGTGGCCGACGCCGACGAGAAGCGAGGCAACCGGTTCTACGCGGACGCACGGCTGCGCTCTGCCGAGCGCGCCACGCTGGAGGATTACAAGGGCAGCGGATTTGATCGCGGCCACCTGGCGCCGGCAGGCCAGATGCCGACCGCGCAGGCGATGGCGCAGAGCTTTTCGCTGGCCAACATGGTGCCGCAGGCGCCCCAGCACAACCAGGGCACCTGGCGCGTCTCGGTCGAGGATGCCACGAAGAAATATGCAGGCAGGGCCGAGGGCGACGTGTATGTCATCACCGGCCCAGTCTTTGAACCTTCGGTCGCTCAAAGCCGCACCATCGGTCCAGGCCAGGTGCATGTGCCGACGTACCTGTTCAAGCTCGTGTACGACGAGCGCCAGGGCAGGGCCTGGGCGCACTGGCACCTCAATAGCGATGCCACGCGGGCGTCCAAACCCATCAGCTACGCCGAGCTGGTGCGGCGCACCGGCGTTGAATTCCTGCCGGGTGTTCATCTGGCCGATTGAGCGCCAGCGCAGGGGTGTGTGAAGTGGTTCCTGGCCGCATCCAGGCGTTCATGCGTCTGGTGGTGCGTCCGTTCGTGCCCTGGCCTCGGCTGGCGTCATGTGAACAAGAAGCTTTTTCATGAGTCCACGGATCGCCTTGAGTGGAATTCCATCGGCCACCAAACCTTGGTTTCCGCCTGGCGTGACAACTTGGTAACCCAAGCGAGTGCGCCGAACGCCAACACGGCGACGGCGGGCGGAGGAGCGGGATGGATTTTTGCGCGGCATGAAACCCGATTCTGCTTCAAAAAAGCCGTTCTATCACCGCAGCCGGGGGAAATTCCCATGCCCTTCAAAATGAAGTCAAACCAAAAATAATGCCTCGAAAAGACCAAAAGTCATCTCTCTGAAAAGATGGAGCGAGGCTTCATCTCAATAATCAGTCGCAAAAAAAAAGCCCGGACTTCCTGTGGAAATCCGGGCGATTAGGTTCAAAACGGAGTAATTTACTCGTCAACCATAAGTTTTTCGTCAAAGCGAATCAGGTCAAAGCCTGATTTTCATTTTTTCATGGACATTAAAAATAATATCCATCACAGCTGTTAAAACAGCGGCTGGTTGCAATCCAGCGTCCAAGTAATTACGTACGCGGCTCCTGTTCACTGCTGCATGCAGTTACCATTTTCATGGACAGGATTACTTTACTCGCCAGATTTTTACACTGGCAGGCACTTCAACCATTTTCGCAGGTTGCGAGCGCTGCTTCGTTCAGCAGACGATTTGATAACGTTAATGAACCCACCGCACCTGTTTTCGATTTTTCAATCGTTTTAACCAGATGCGTTTCAAGCCTTTGAAGTCCGACTTGTATTTTTCAGGACCCGCATCTCTGCGTGTCCCTGCTTCGTTTAAAGGCAGCTACCAACTGCCCAACAAACCCCCCCGCCAAGGGGAGTCTGCGACTCTCAACCACCACATTGACCTACCCGGTCAATTAACCACTCTTTTCAATCGCCCCAGCCTTTAAATAACAAACTCACCGTATTAACTGACCCTCACGGTCATGGACTAGATTTGTCCCAGCAAGTCGTCTTAAAACCTTTCGGTTCCATGCTTTTTTGAATATCTCCGGGCTTGCGCCTCGTGCAGCTATTCTCAAGCACTCTAATCAGCCAGTCTCCCAGCCTTTCCATTTTTTCATTCGATTTTTGAAGTCGAACGGCATCGCCAAATGCTGGTTAAGACCTTCCCAAGTTATCCAACTTCTTCGATCACACGACTGCTCACTTCATTTGTTTGATTGACTGTGTCTACCCACTAATGGCATCTGCCGGTCGTAGTTTAGAGGCCCGATGTTCCCAGCTGCTCTCTTAAACCAAACAAACTTCAACGTGACTCTCTGCCTTTAGGCTACAGCCTTGCTTTTCCCCTCGACGCGCCCCTGTGAGCGCGATTACATGCTTAAGCTATCCGCCGATCCAAAGTTTCCCTTGGTACCACCAAGTCCAGATTTCTCCTCCTTGGCCCACTGCATTATTTTTTCAACAGTGCCGACACCCACATGCGAGTCCTTGTCATGCGCTTATCCCTGACGGGCTTCGACACATCCCAAGGGACAGATTAGGTTTATACCCAGAGCTGCCCATAAAAATTGACAGGGTGAGGCTGGTTGCCCAGCCGCCCGTTTCCTTGTCGCCCAACACCCGTCATAGCATTCTCCAAAATCCATATTGATTGGGTCGAAGGGGGTATGACCCCCCAGCGCCCTTCGCAGTCCGCGCCAGCCCTGTTAGAGGCACGCGGCTGCGGCGATTTAGTCGTCGATCTTGGCGGATCAATCGACCGTGAGCCTTCCGGCTCCGAGGGTTTGCGGTGGAAAAAGCGCTTGGCGGCGCTTTCCAGGGTCGATTCTGCCAGAATCCCGAGGTGCGGGGTTTTTCCTCGGAGGAACATCTTTTAATACGGGTTCAAAATAGCCAGCCAGCGCCGCTAATACTCTACAAAATACCCTATATTTGGTATCATCAAAAAATGAAAACATGGGTCTTCACCTCCAAAGCGGCCTATATGCAACGCATCCAGGACTACGTGCGAACCGGCCACAGCGTGTTCATCCAGGGCGTGATCGCCACGGCCAAGGTGCCCGCATTTGCCGAGAAGATGACCGGCCTGCACCCGGTCTTTGACAACAAATTGAAGGCGTTTCGCGCGCGCGAAAAGGGCGAGGCGACGGGGCGACTGATGTTCTGGCTGCCCCAACTGGAGAGCGAAAACGCGCACTGGATCTTGCTCATCCACCCGGCCAGGGACGATCCAGCGAACCCTCAAAAAGCCAAACTGGACCCGTCGGAGAAGTGGAAGAACGCGGCGTTCCGGGATGAAAAGATCGAACTGACGGGCTACGAGCTGGTGCGCCAGACCAAGGAGAACGCCCCGAAACCCGTCTGGACATGGCGCTACCGGGCCGACCGATATGACGATCTGCGTGACGCCCTGGTGCTGGCCATCCGGTCCAAGCGCGACCAGGATGTCAAAAGGTCGCTCGAAACGATCTGGGGCACCATGGGGTTTGCGGGAAGCCGGGGGCAAGCCAAGGCGCTGGAAAAGATATTCAAGGACGAGTGGAAGCGCCGCCGTCCAGGGGAAATATTACCGCAGACACCGGCGGGCCATGGTTATCTCAGGCGCAAGGCAGATATTGGCGTGTTTCTGGGCGGCCTGGAGAAAAAGGTTTCTGCCACACCGGGCAGGAAATTGATTTCCAGAAAAATAAAACCTGTAAAAGAAATAAATTTGCCACTGACCAACCATTGAAATGGTTTTGTGAATTTCCTGTTCGTGCAGCTTTTCAGCTTTTATTCAGATATTTAAATGTCAAAACTTCTTTTAAAAATAACAAGGGGAAAATCGTGTATTGCAGTCTGCGGTGAATTGGCGCAGCGTGTCAATAGAACACTCCAGGAGCGTATCGTGAGTTTGGTCAGGCCCGTGAAACGATATCGTTGTGATTTTTGTGAATGGAACCAGTCCATTCCAGTTGTCGGGTCTGAGGTGCGATGCGATGAAAAATCGAGTTCATAAAGCGCTGCATAAGTGTTGCGGCCCGCATTTGAAATTGGTCGGGCTGGCAATCACTGCAAATGAAACGGCGCGCAGGCTCACGCCATGTGCAAATGAGCCTGCATTTATCGCCGCCGGCTCGCATTCCATGACGATGTGCTCGCGCTATGTGCAAGCAGCGAAGGTTTGCTGGACGAGGCCTGGTCAGTTGCAGTTAATGCAGGCCGGCGCCGTCCAATGCAGGCTCAATGGCAGTTAATCCTGGCCCAAAAATCCACTGAATGCAGGTCCGACGCATTTTAAAATGCAAGTCTCTACATGTAGCAGCTGTAGCGAAGCGGTACGGTTTCCGCCGCCGTGCGCGAATGATGGCGCTGTTCCTCGCTTATGCAAGTCGGTCTTCTATAGCCGTGGTTTTTGATTTTGCAGAACCAAAGCCACCAGGACAATAAACAGTGCGCCCCCGAGTGGGTAGTCATGAAGTATAGGAATCAATATCAATGCCGCTGCGAGAAGGGGAGGAAATTTTTTCATTGACCGCTTTATGAGTGGAATAGGTTCGGAGTTTGATATGGCCGTGATGCTTTTTCCAGTGGCTTTGGGATTGCACCCGCTGTGCAATCCCAAAGGTGCAGATATTGTTTTTTTTCCGGCCAGGTCGTTTTGCCGTTTTCTGAATCCGTTGGTGGATTGTTTGCATCACGACTGAACAGAAAAATCTGTAAATCGCGCCAGTGCAGGGCGGTTTCGGCGCTATTTGACGTTGCTTTTCAATCTGAAGGAGCCGTCGTTGGTGCGCTTTGCTGAGCGAATTCTGAGACGATCGCCAGGAATGGAGTGAACAAGATGGACGAAAAACTGACCCCCTATGACCCTGCCGCAGCGCTGGTCAATGAGGATGAAATCGCCTTTTTCATCGCCGATGCCTTGGAAACGGGCGACGCCCCCTACATCGCCAAGGCACGCGCAATGGCTGCCCGCGCCCAGGGCATGAATCGGATGGCAGGCCAGGCAGGGCTGCTGCGCGAGCACCAGGGGCCTACTGGAGCGTGACCCTCAAGCTGCTTCATCGCGCGGGTCTGGCGGGTGACCGGGCCGTCTTCAGGCGAACGGGTTCGTGATCGTCCGGGCTGCCTTGAGTTCAACGGTTTGCGGCAGCTGCTTGTCCGCCTCCAGCGCCTTGACGATGCCGCCGATGAGCACCTGCAGCTGCCTGGCCAGCGCCAGGCCGGCTTGGTCGCGGGTGAGCACCACGTCGCCGGTCAGCGACACCCGGTCCACCCGGTTCTCGATCTCCAGGTCACCGATGCGCAGCACATCGGCTTCGTTGGCATACGGCTTGAATTTTGAGGTCATGGCTGTGATCCTTGGTGTTTGCCGGCGCGCCCGATCGCGTCGATGATGCTGCGCGAGAAGTCGCGCAGCGTGAACTCTTCCTTGGGTTCTTCCGGCTGCGGGCTCCTCGGTTTCTTGCCGCGCTGTGCGCTGGGTTTTGGTAAGTCCATGCCGCCATCGCGCACCTGCCGGGGCAACCCCGGCAGCAGCTTGACACCCACCATCTTCTCCAGATCCGACACGGAGACGGCCGAATACTCGCGCGTCTCGTCGTTGGTGACGACATAGGCGCCGGCACGCTGCTGTTTCGGGCTGTAGAGCACCTTCCACAGGTGCGTGGGCACCAGGACATTGCCGACCTGCTGGATGCCGCTGCCGATGAAGGCCGGACCCGACACCACGTAGATCTCGCCCTCCTGGGCAGCCAGCTGCCGGGCCGCGCCCTCGATGCCGGCCCATACCCCGGCATTGTTGGCATGCACCTGCGGCACCATGTTGGCCAGAGAAAACGACTGCGCCTGGGCCGAGCGGGTGGCGAAGTCGGCATTGGGCGACATGTGGCCCCGGTCGTAGCCCGAGCGCGCATAGTCGCTCAGCTCGGCCCGGTCCTGCTCTAGCAGGGTGGACTCGGGATGAAAGGAATCCTTCCTCGACAGCTTTTTTGCCGCCGCCAGGTTGGCCCGCGTCAGGTGCTCGGCCGAATACAGCGGCGTGCGGCTGATGCCCGAATGCAGCACGGCGAAGGCCTCGAAGCAGACCTCCTGCGTGCGCGCCTTGAGCTTGGGGTTGGTGACGGTGGGCGGTGCGCCTGCGGCGAAGTGTTCAGGGCACTGGGTAGCCGCCCAGGCGGGCAGCGCCAGGCAGGCCACCAGTGGCAAGGTCAATGTGAGGAGTCGTGACATACACAAGGAAGTATGTCTCAAGCCGAGGCGTGGCCCGAAGCGCTGGCCCGGCCTGCCGGTTCAGCGCGGTGCAGGCTGCCAGCCGCTCATGCGCATGCCGCCGGGCCGTCAGCCGCACGCACATCGCCAGCGTCAAGGGTTTGAACGCTCAGGGTACGGCCCTCCGGACTCATGAACTCGACCTCGTAGGCCTGGCCTTGGCCATGAACATGGACCACCACTCCGACATCGCCTGGCTTCAAACCGGGCACGGGGCGAACCAGGACGACTTGGGTGTGTTCATTGAGCATGGTTTGTTCTCCTCGCCTGGATGGGGGCAATGGGCCGTTCATACGCCAGGACTGGCTGGCTGCCCTGCGAAAGCGATCACTGGCAGCTGTCATTTTCTGGCTCCCTGGTTGACCCTGCCGATGAAGGCGACATCGTGGTCAAGTTTTGCAGCCGTGTCAAGCCGCTTTCATTCGTGCAGGGCTGCGCAAGTGGCCCGCGTGATTGCCGTCTCCCCTGCCCAGCCCTCCCGAGGCCGCGCCCTGCGTCAAAGGGCAGATATTGATGGGCTCGTGCCAGCTCGAACGGTTGCGGCGGCGATCGAGCCGCAAAGTGCAGCCCGGCATGAAGAAGGGGCACGGCCATGGTCATGGATCGGCACTTTTTTCATGCGTGCCTGCTGGGCCTTCTAGGCGGCGGGGGCATCGACGATCTCCAGCAAGTCGGCAATGCCCACCTGGAAATACCTGCACAGCGCTTCTATCGCCTCCAGATCGACCCGGGTCGCCGTTTCCTGGTACAGCAGCGTGATGGTGTTGCGGTGCAGTCCGGTGTCACGCGCCAGGTCGCTGATCTTGAGCTTTCGCTCGCCCATCAAGCGGGACAGGTGGCACTTGATCAATTCACTCTCCATGTAAATATTTCACCTAGAGTGAAAAAATAATTGTCAAAATGACATTTATTGTTCTAAAATGTCACCCAGGATGAAAAAAATAGGTGTGGAATGCTTTTTTTCAATCCTGATTGTCCCATCAACCCGCCGCACCCTTGGCCTGGAGGCGCTTGTCTGGCCGCCGGCGGGGAGGGGGCGGCCTTGTTTCTTCATGGCCAGCACTTGCGCGCCGGTGAGCCATGGCGTGTCCTGCTTGAGTCAACCTATCGGAATCTGTCATGAGCCCATCGACTCCCCGCACTGCAACAGCCTGGGTGCGAGACGCTGCAGACTCGCCGCTTCATGCGGACGACAAGCCGCGAGCGCTGCGCAAGGAACGCAGGGCGCGAAGTCTCACGGAGGTTTGCTATGTCTACCTGCTCATTCACATTGACGAGCCACGTTTCAAGATCGGCCTGAGCCGCGATCCGGGTCAGCGGGCGGCGCAGTTGCCCGAGGCCAGGCACATCGCGCTGGACCGATCCATCCAGGTTCGCTTGCCCAATTACCAGCGCGCCTATGAGGTCGAGCGGATGCTGCACAAGGCCCTGGGCGGCTTTCGCATCAAGCTGCTCGACGAGGCCGGTCAGTCCTGGCAGGGCAGCACCGAGTGGTTCGGCCTGTCGGGCCTGCCCAACGCGATCCGGCTGCTGCGGGTCATGCCGGCCGATGCCGATCCCTGCGTCGTGGCAGACCTAGAAACACTGCGCGGCCAGCCTTACGCGCATTTTTTCGTGCCTGAAATTCCCACCCCGACCGCCGTGCAGCGCCAGGAGGTGGAGGAGAAAAACATGCGCAAGATGCTGGCCATCATCGAGGTGCTGACCACTTTGCGCGAGGGCCTGTTCATGGACGCGCGGATGGTGCAGGACAAGCGTGGGTCGGTGCAGTGCCTGTGCATCCACAACTTCAGGAATGAATTCAATCTGCGGCTGACCAAGGCCAGGAACAAGGTGCTGTCGAGCGACTTCTGGGCGCTGCAGGCGACAAAGCCCGGCGGCAAGCCCGACTTGACGGTTCCGCTCGTGCGGCTGATCCGTTATTCCGAGGCAACGCCCGGCATGCTGGAGCTGGTGATCAATGACCTGAAGGTGCTGCGCCGGTTGCCGGCCGGCAATCGGGTGGTCACGGTCTGGCAGGGCCACCTGGCTTGGCTGAGTTCGACCACATGGTCGTACCGGACAGCGGCTCTCAAGCTGGCCAACCTTGAAAAAGTTTGATCCATTCATTTGCTGCGGAATGTTTTCAAACGCGATTCTGGCGCGTAGGATGGGATTCATTGCGTGCTGTTCAGAGGGGTGGTGCATGGCCGTTTCCTTGCAAAAAATGACTTTGGCCGATTTCCTGGCCTGGGAGGCGCATCAGCCCGAGCGGCATGAGTGCTTTCGCGGAAAAACCTTTGCAAGGGTCGCAG
The DNA here is from genome assembly GCF_040105105.1 of Polaromonas hydrogenivorans. Taxonomy (GTDB): domain Bacteria; phylum Pseudomonadota; class Gammaproteobacteria; order Burkholderiales; family Burkholderiaceae_C; genus Polaromonas; species Polaromonas hydrogenivorans. The sequence continues at coordinate 19,170 of NZ_CP157680.1, forward strand.
GAACTGCCCGGCATAACCGCGTGGTCCTGAATCTGGCCAGCCGCATCGGGGACCATCTGGATGGCACCAGATGCCAGGTCTTTGCACAAAGCATGAAGGTGCAAGTTGCCGATGGGGTGCTGTACCCTGACGTGATGGTGACTTGCGGCAAAGCCCAAGCCGGTGATGAACAAATCGTGACCGACCCCAGGCTCATCGTCGAGGTTTTATTTCCCGGCACCAGGGGTTTTGACAGGCGAGACAAGTTCGTTGCCTATCGCACCTTGGCCTCGTTGCGCGAGTACGTTCTGATTGATCCAGCGAAGCGGCAGGTGGAGGTTTTTACCCTGGTCGATGCCGGCGCGTGGTTGCTGACGGACCAGACCACGGCTGGGGTGCTTTGCCTTGCCAGTATTGATTGCCAGCTTTCGATGGAATCGGTTTTCAAGGGCGTGGAGAGTCAAGCGCAATGAGTGCCGGGCAAGTCCAGGGCCAGCAGCTCTTTCTTCAAGCTGCCAAAGCAGAGCCTGGCATGACATGGGATGCGTTGGCAGTGGCTGCCGGCATCGAGCCACGCGCGTTGAAAAACTATCGAATGCCAGACGGCTCACAAAACCATCGCGGGATGCCCAAGCTGGCCCGTCGCGCTATCGAGCAACTGCTATTGATGCACAAAAAAACAACGACGATGGTCCACGTTCGCGTGGACGAGCAAATCAAGGCGCAGGCAACCGAGACGCTCGCGGCGATGGGCCTGTCCCTGTCGGACGCGGTGCGCGTGTTTCTGATGCGCGTGGTCGCTGACCGGAAGATGCCATTTGCTCTGCGGGCGCCCAACGCCGAAACCCGCGCGGCGATGGCCGAGGCCGACGAGATTGCGCGCACGCACCGCGCGCGCTTTGGCAGTGCTGCCGAACTGTTTGAAGACCTTGAAAAGAACACCGGCCAGTAAGCGCGCGCCCCGCTGCCGCGAGCGGCGGACTACGCCAAATCGTTCCTCAAGGACTGGGAACGCTTGAGCCGGGCAGGGCGCTACGACATGAACCGGCTCAAGGAGGCGATGCTGCTGTTGATCGCCAACGACGCGCCGCTGGATCCCGAATGGCGCGATCATTCGTTGGGTGGCGACTGGGCGTGCCATCGCGAGTGCCATATCGGAGGTGACTTCTTGCTGGCCTACAAGCTCGATGAGAGCGCAAGGCACGCCTTGATTGTCTTTGTACGCGCCGGAACGCACGCTGACCTGTTCGAATAACGAGCAGGCAAGGCGTCTGTACCTGCTGACTCCAAGCTTTTCATTGGCAAAAAGCGTGAGTCGGCGATGGTACGGAAAGATAAACACCCAATGTGCGTGGGGTAACCGGCAGCAGTTCAGCCAGTCGTCCTCAGTCAGTAATCGTGAGACGGCTTAGCTCGGAGGTGACCTGGTTCATCAGCTTTTGGCATTCGTCCAGATGGCCTGGTTCGGCGTACGCAAGCACCAGCAGGGTCAGTGGGTGAATCTGCATGACCTCGGCCAGTTCGTCGATCTTGTTCAGGGTGGGACTTTTGAGTCCGCGCTCCAGGGTGCTGACGTAGGTTCGGCTGGAGATCAGCGCAAATGCTTCCTGTGACAAGCCGCACGCTTTCCGGATGGTTCGTAAGGCCAGTCGGATGTGATTGCGTGGTGGTGTGACAGGAATCGGCATGCATGCTGATTAATCCAAAAAGAGCGCTATAGAACTACAATCTATAGTGTTCATTTTGAGATGAAATAGGTTCTGCGAAGGCCGTGTATGACACCCCTTGATGAAGAGTGGCAGCACGTTTCAGCAACGACATCGCGGCACGTGCCGCCACATTTGATGCCTGGAATCCAACCGAAATAATGCGACCTGCTGTGCCGGCCTGCCTTGGGCAGGGATCAACTGACCGACATCTGAGCCATGACCGACGCCAACCCACCTTCCAGCCCAACCCTGCGAAACCGCCGCGAACCATCTGCCCGGCATCACAGTGCCCATGACATAGATGCCGAAAAAACGGCCCATGAACTTTCGATCATTTATGCGCGATACCGCCAGGCTGAGATTAAGGACGCGCGTTCCTTTGGGTTTTTCTGGGCCTGTGTGACATTGGTGGCAGTGCCGTGTGTTTTCATGAGTCCGTTTTGGAATGCGTTTTTTTTCTTGCTCTCATTATTGGGGGTGATCGGAACTTTGAGGGGTTATACATTGAACCCTGCACAAAATAAGAAGTATTGGATTTCACAGGTTGACTACTATCGCCTGAGCGGCTCCCGGCGTTTCAATGGCACTCACAGCTGCGTGTTTTGCGGCGCATGTGGCATCTGGCGCAAGGGACTCTACAAATCTGATGATGTATATGCACGCTGCTCCACCTGTAAAGCCCAGTTGTTTCATGAATAGGTGTAGAGACGTGCATTCCAAAAGCGCCCGGCCTGCATTCAGTGCGTTTTTCAGCCAGGATGAATCGTTTTCATCCACCGCCTCGGGCCAGGATTAATTGCTGCTGAGCCTGGCCGCAAGGATGCCAAGTTTTGCTTAACCATGTTTTAAGTTTCATTGTTCTCTAAACCCAAAACCCACCGCGAAGCGCTGGCAACCTTGTAAAAAATGCTGCAAGCCCTGTGACCAACATGGGCCAAGGTGGATTTTCCAGCGCGCTGGCTATAAATGTATTTTTAAACATCAATTTTTAATAAGAAAAAATGAAAAAACTGAAATCCATCATCATTTCTAGCCTATGCCTCTGGACTGCTGCGGCAATGGCTCAAACAGACAAGCCCTGCACATACTCCATCCGCAGCGATGCCAACTACGATCCTGTTTCCCTGGTTGGCCCTGAACCCAGTGGAGACATCATTGGACATTCACGGCGTACCAGTTCGGGTTTTTGCACCTACTTGGTGGGCAGCAGCGGCATGAATGCACAGACATTAAAGCTTTATGCACCCAGTGGAGAAACCAAAGAATTGGGTATTTTGTCTCGCGACAAAAATAGTCGTATGGTCACATTTACACCCTCAGGTGCAGCGCCTATCAGTGGTGCATTGGCGGTGCCCATCTCCAAGGGAGTCATGATCTTGCGCGATAACGCTGCATTCCTCTACGAAGATGGCAAGGCGATCCGCAGTGTCCCGATTCCGCCAGGCTGGTCGCCAGCTGCAATCCAGCAAGGCGATGTGTTGGGCGCCCAGGCTATGCTTCTTGTAAGCAACAAACCCGATGAAGGTTTGTTTAACGTCATGGGAGCGAAGGGAGCAACTCTGACAAATATGCCACCGGATGTAAGTCTGCGCTATGGAATACTGGACCTGGCTTCGAACAGCATAGTGACTACGTTTCAGACCTATGGCGTCAGCAAAAATGAATATCTGGTTGGTGCAGCCAAGCCTAAAGATGATGATCCGTATGCACCAAATAATTCAACTGAATTGCAATTTAATCGCGGTTACTATTTAAGTTCGCCGGCCGACTGGTTTACTGATGGTGCCAGCCGATACGTTGTTCATTACGGAGAAAAATTGACGGAAATCTGGCTGCGTGATTTGAACACTGGGAAAGCCAAAAAAGTGGCCAAGAATATTTTAGGATTCACCGGTTTTTATGCACTTAAAACAAAAGGAATCTGGCAAATCGTTGTCAACAGATCAGTTGTTGTGCCTGATATTGCATCCATGAGTTGGGATTAATATACTGCCTGAGATTGTCTGACGCTTTACAGTTCTGTGAAAAATGGTGTCTATCTGAGGTGCATCTCAGATAGGTTTTAGATCACAGCATTAAATCACGTCAGGATAGGGTTATCCTATTTTTCTGCCGGCTTTTAATCGACACCCGAGCCTTTAACCCATCCCATTACACACATCTTTTGCCGATTAGCCTTGCGTGCGTCACCTTGCGCCAGATTTTGTTAAAATTGAGAAAATCTTCCGATTTGGATAGTTTTTAGGCACTTACGCCGGGATAAACCGCTGACCTTCCTATACCTACATCCCTGGCTGGGTTTTAAGTTGCATTGCTCACTGCACCCCAGCAGGGCCAAGTTTGGCGACAAGTTCGAGCATTTTTACTTCGCTCATGCCACGGAATTGACCGCGCGTAATCCTTGATATTTCTGTCTGGTCGATGGCAAGCAACTCTGAGGCGGCATTGGGCGTCAGATGCCGGGCTTTAATGTCCCGAATGATTTCTGCCGCCAGCGATGCCTTGCGCTGCATTTGTGCCGCATCCGCATAGCCAAGGTCGGCGTACACATTGGTGCTTCCGACTTCAATTGCAACAGTCATTTTCTGACTCCTTTCGTTTGTGGGGTCCAAGGCGCAGTGGATCCGTAAAAGCAGTTAAGAGGCCAAGATAGATGGTCAAATAGAGCGAAGCCAATTTACATTGGCTTTTTGCTTCTTGGCCACTCCTCAAGAGTGGCAACGAGCTGCAAAATCGCGGGTGTAACACCATGAGTTCGCTTGAGAGTCCGGCTTTCTATCGCTTTCCAAGCTGAAGCATAAGCTCTTTATATTCTCCTGGCTTCAACCCACGCACACGCACATAGTTAAAGCGCTTCCCATGCCCACAGATCGCCCTCGTCAGGAAACCGCCGGTTTAGGATTTCGCTTACCGCTCAACATCACCGTTACGCGCCAGCTGCTGCCCAAGGGCATGGCATACGTGTTCCGTGATTTCGAACTGGGCGAACTCGGCAGGCTTGCCGTGGAAAGCACGCCAACGGGTGAAACACAGATCGTCAGCGAAGTTGCCGGCGATGCCGCCGACCCCATGACCCAGCGGCGCCTTGAACTCCTTGAGCCGATCTGCAGGGAATTGACAAGCATCCTCGAATCGGTGAAGGGACAAGGACGCGCAGCGCCGCTGCCCGTTCGCACTCCCTATCCCCGTGGAAAAGTGCCGTGCGAAGAAGTACGCTGCGACGCATGCGGCCAGATGGTTGCCTTCCTGGTGTTCGTGGATGGCGCCACCGATGAGGGGCGGTTCGAGGACTACGCCCGTCAGATGTACCCGCACTATGCGCGCAACAATGTGCCGACCTACCTCATCGGCCCGGCGCTGGGCAGCGGACCCATGGAGCACCGCCCGGCCAATATCCTCAAAGTATGGCCCCAGCGCAGCCCGATGGAGTGCCTGCAGCCCGAAGAATTCAACCCGCGCCTCATTGAACTGAGCCAGCGGCACTGTCGCTAGTATCGCGTCAGCGTCGGCTCCAGATCGTCGAGCTGGCGCGAGAGCACGGACTCCACCAGTTCAGCCGTTACCGGTCTTTCACTTATCTGGTAGCCCGCTTCAAGCGCCAGCGTCAGGTGCCGCTGGACCTGCAGCGGTGTGCGCAGCCTGGCGGCCATGCGAAGCTTTTCCTCGGGGGTTGCACAACATCAGCACATCAAACTTTCCGAACACGGCCTAGCCTTTCCAAGCCTGGATGCGTGGTTTATACTTGTTTAAACATTTTTTTGGGGGTGCGAAATGAGTTCGGCAACAGCGTTAGTGATTGATCAGACGATCCAGCAGTGGGGTAACGGCCTGGGCATGCGCATCACCGCGCCACTGGCAAAAGCTGCGCATGTTGCGCGCGGAACGCCGATCACGGTCGAAGTGGTCGAGGGTGGCTTTTTTGTCCGCGTCGCTGGCAGGCCCAAGCTGACACTGGCGCAAAAGCTCAAGGCCTTCGATCCGAAAATTCATGGCGGCGAAGTCATGGCCAGTGGTCTGGTCGGCGCAGAAGCCTTCTGATGCCGGCAGTGAACAAACCGTGGGTGCCAGACCGCCGAGACATGATCTGGATCGACTTCAATCCCCAGGCTGGGTCCGAGATGAAGGATGAACACCCGATGCTGGTCCTCTCATCCAAAGCGTTCAATGAGCGCACGGGCCTGGTGATTGGCCTGCCCCTGACGCATGCCGCGTCTAACGAGACGAATCCGTTCGCAATCAAGTACACGGGGTCTGAGAACGAGGTGGGCTATGTGCTGACACACCAGCCAAAGTCGTTTGACTGGCGCCAACGCGCCGCCAGGCCGCATCACTGGAAACAGGTGTCTCCCGCAGTCTTTGCAGAGGCCTGCGAAGAGTTGAACTCCATCATTTCCATTGGCAGCTGAATGCAGGCCCGACGCATTTTCAAATGCAAGTCTCTACAGCTACCTGGCTTCACTCGATTTTTCGTTCCCCTGCGCCTCAAACCCCACTCTCAGGCAAACGGATTCTTCACCGTCCTGGCCGCCTTCAGCTCCACCGCGTCGGGCAGTTGCTTGTCAGCCTCCAGGGTTTTCACCACATCGTCAACGAGCGACTGTAGCTGCCTGGCCAGCGCCAGGCCGGCCTTGTCCTTGGTGAGCACCACGTCGCCGGTGAGCGTCACCCGGTCCACCCGGTTCTCGATTTCCAGCTCGCCAATGCGCAGCACGTCGGCTTCGTTGGCGTAGGGCTTGAATTTTTCGGTCATGGCTGTGCTTCCTTACTTAATGTTTGCCGGCGCGCCCGATGGCGTCGATGATGCTGCGCGAGAAGTCCTGCAACGTGAACTCTTCCTCTGGCTGCGCTTTCTTGCCCTTGGGCTTCTTGCCTCGCTGTGCGCTGGGCTTGGGAAGAATCATGCCGCCATCGCGCACCGCCTGGGGCAACCCCGGCAGCAGCTTGACACCCACCATCGTCTCCAGATCGGACACCGAGACGGTCGAATACTCGCGCGTCTCGTCGTTGGTGACAACATACGCCCCGGCACGCTGCTGCTTCGGGCTGTAGAGCACTTTCCACAGGTGCGTAGGCACCAGGACACGGCCGACTTGCTTGATGTCGCTGCCGATGAAGGCCGGGCCGGAAACGACGTACAGTTCGCCCTCTTGAATAGCCAGCTGCCGGGCCGCGCCCTCGATACCGGCCCAGATGCCGGCATTGTTGGCATGCACCTGCGGCACCATGTTGGCCAGGCTGAAACTCTCGGCTTGCGCCGACCGATTGGCGAAGTCGGCATTGGGCGACATGTGGCCCCGGTCATAGCCCGAGCGCGCATAGTCCTTGAGTTCGGCCCGGTCCTGCGCCGGCAGGGTGGGCTCGGGATGAAAGGAGTCCTTCCTCGACAACGCTCCGGCCGCCTCGACGTTGGCCCGCGTCAGGTGCTCGGCCGAATACAGCGGCGTGCGGCTGATGCCCGAATGCAGCACCGCGAAAGCCTCGAAGCAGACCTCCTGCGTGCGCGCCTTGAGCCTGGGGTTGGTGACGGTGGGCGCAACGCCGCCGGCGAAGTGTTCAGGGCACTGGGTAGCCGCCCAGGTGGGCATCGCCAGGCAGGCCGCCAGGGACAAGGTAAGCGTGAGAAATCGTGACATGGGCGAGAGTATCTCGCAAGGCATGGCCGTTTAAGGTGAACAGTGGATCAAACTTGGGTGCGTACAAAAACCGAAAAATAAAACGGCACCGACTGCACGGCTCACCAGCAATGAACACCTCTTTAAAACTCCTCGCCCGTTTCGCCTTCATTTCCGGAGTGCTTGCAATCTGTGCTCCTGCCATGGCGCACCGAAGCGGCTGCCATCGGTGGCACAGTTGTCCATCGGACACGGGCAGTTATGTCTGTGGCGACACCGGGCACAGCAACGAGTGCGGTCGCTCCGAAGGAGCCTCTCCTCCCCGAAAGAACGCGCAGCGCTCTGCGCCGAAGAAAAGCAGGCCGCCCCTTGACTCCCAACCAGCGTCCTTGCCGTCAAGATAAGCCCTCTGCTGACGCATCGGCGCCGCCACAAGAGCGCCTATCGGGAAAGCGCCGATGGCGCTGGCTCCTGCTTCGGCCCTTCAATGACATTCATCAGCTGATCGTGCCTGTTCGCATACCAGCGTAGCAGGCACTCCCGGTCCCGGCACGTCGCCTCGCGCCTGCGCCACTCTTCGCTGTTCTGGCGTCGAAAGGCTGCGCCGTCGGAGGCCGCGTTTTTCGCCCGCGCGTACACCCGGCCCAGTTCGCGGTCGAGCCGGGCAAGCTCGGCGTCAGAACAAATCATCTTCTCGGGCATCGAGCGCGCCTTGGCGCAGTCGAAACTCGGTCCGGGCGATATTGCCGCGCCCGGCTCGTGCGGCGCTGGTGGAGCCGCTTGTGCGGCCTCATTGCGGCGGGCCTGCGATGGCGGCATCAAGGCTTGGGAAGGCTTTGAAGTGCCCTCCTGCACCGACCTGACCGGCTGGTCCAGCGCCTTCAGCCCTGCGGCTGCAAACCGTGACTTTTCATGGGCTTGGCCGTACCTGGCCAAGTACGTGCGCAGGCTGTCCGCGTATAGGCGTTCGGCACGCCTGCGCAGCTCGGCGCGGCTGGCTCTGGCAGAGCCGTCCTCCAGGGCGAGCCCCGCATAAAGCCAGCCCAGCTGGTACTTCGCGTCGGCGGACTCGACGGAGTCCATCCCCTTGAGCTTGTCCGCCACCCGGCATGACATCAGGAACGCCACTTCGGCGTCGCGCGGCCGGCCTGCCGCAGCCGCTTCCTTGCCCAGGACAATGAACGAGGCGATATGGCTCGCGGTCATGCCGGACAAGTCGGCCTGCAGGGTAAATTTCCCGTCCTTCCTGCCGGCGACTGTCGCTGCCGGCTGCAAGGGACAGGCGGCTCGCTGCACGGGCGTCAGTGCTGCGCTCCGCGGCGCAGCCGTTGCCTTCAGTTGATCGGAAAGAGGCGATGAGGCAGCATGACCCAGCATCAGCAGCCATGCGCCCGCGACGGCTGCCGCCCCGCGCCCAAGTGCGGATGCAAAGATGACCCCTTGACGCTTGATGATGACCATGCCGATACCATAGCACCGCACTTGACAAGCGCGACATTGAGATTTCACTCAGTGATGACCGAGGGCGCGATCACTGCCCGCATCAAACCGTACCCGAGCCTGAGCCATGCACCTTCCCGCCAAGCGTCACCCCGAGTTCGAGCCCGCCCGGCCTTATGAATATCCAGCCCACCTGCGCGAAGCCATCGCTGACATGCCTTGCGCGCCAGGGGTGTACATCTTCCATGGCGCAGAAGGCAGCGGGCCGCTCTATATTGGCAAGAGCGTCAACCTGCGCAGCCGGGTGCTGGCGCACCTGCGCAATTCCGGCGAAGCGCGCCTGCTGCGCCAGACGCACCGCATCAGCCACATCCGCACCGCCGGCGAGATCGGCGCGCTGCTGCTCGAAGCGCGCCTGATCAAGCTTGAGCAACCCTTGCTGAACCAGAAGCTGCGCCGCAGCCGCCAGCTGTGCTCCTTTCGCATCCATGACGGGCGCCCCGAGGTGGTTTATTCCAAAGACATCAACTTCGCCACCGAGCCGTGCCTCTATGGCCTGTTCAGCAGCCGGTATGCCGCCCTGGAGGCGCTGCACGGCCTGGCCGACCGGCAGCGGCTGTGCTACGGCGCGCTCGGGCTGGAAAAGCTCGCCCCGGGCCGGGCGTGCTTTCGCGCCATGCTGCACCAGTGCGCCGGCGTCTGCCGGGGCGAGGAAAGCCAGGAAGCCCACCACAGCCGCCTCCTGAGCAGCCTGGACGCCTTGCGCGTGACCTGCTGGCCCTACCTTGGCGCCATCGCCCTGGTCGAGCGCGATGGTGAAGACCGCCAACTTCACGTCATCTGCAACTGGCATTACCTGGGCAGCGTCGGCAGCGAGGCCCAGGCCCGCCAGCTCGACGTGGTGGCTGCCGGCTTTGATGCCGACGGCTACAAAATCCTGTGCAAGCCGGTCATCAGCGGTCAGGCCGAGATCATCCTGTTGTGAAGCTGGTGAACGAGTCAGCTCCTCAATTGTTCTAACCCCTGTTGGGGCAGAACAGGCCGTGCTTATTCGGTTGTCACAGACACCCCAACTACGGGCGTTATGTCAAGAATACGACCGTTTTCTTGACGAAATCTAATGCCTAATCATGCTCCGCGAATGACTCCAGAAGACTGAAGGCAGCCATTCTGGCAAGTTTAGTTGTAGAGACTTGCATTCCAAAAGCGCCAGGCCTGCAATCAGCGCGTTTTGCGGCCAGGATTAACTGCATCTATCGACCCCCTCGGGCCAGAATTAAGTGCAACTGAGCCTGCATTTGACGGCGCGGGCCTGCATTGCATCGCCGCCGGCCAGCATTAATTGCAACTGACCGGGCCTGCACCGTCCAGCAAACCTTCAGTTTCTGGACGGATTGCCATCATGCTGTGCATGCAAGGCGTCTAGGCCAGCCGCACCGAGTAGGCCATGGCGTGCTACTCACTGCCATTGGGCCGGTTGCGGTGGAAAGTTGCCTCCTATATCTGATCGCATCGCTTACAATTCGCCTACCCCAGCCAGCCTGGGGCGGGCGTAGCACCCCATCCTGCCAACAGGCAGGCTAAAAATGGACACGATGTTTCCAGCTGAGTTTGCTACCGGTCTCATGCCTGTAGTTTTTCCAGCGACCCCCTTTTTCTAAAGGAAACATCATGTCCCGTCCCTCCCAAGATGCTCGGCAATACGCCTATGACCGTTTGCATGCGTGCATCCGTCACTATCCTAATCAACGCAAATTGTTGAAGTACGTCGATCACAAGCCTATTTCTCCTTCAGTCTTCGACATCACTAATCCTGAACATGTCTGCGATGCGGCATATTTCGGCATCCCCTTGCTCCCTTACGACGAAAAGTCGTTCAAGGCGTCTGTGGCCCCTGGTGGCGCTTTCACTCGCATCGTTGATGCGCGCATTCGAGATGTCGAGGTGCGGATTCAGAAAATCAACAGCGTAGGCTTGTTTATGGGCTTCCAGATTAAGTACGACCGCAAGAAGCCCTTGCCCATGCAAAGCCTTGAGCTGATGCGGCCAATGCTCGGGGATTTCATTGACCTTGTGCCGCAGTTTGAAAAAGATCGTGAATACGTCAACAGCGGGCATGCGGCAAGGCTTGACCACTTTGCTCATGAGTACCGTCAGCCCAACTTAGGAGCCATGCTTGCCTTTTTCCGTAGACTGGATGAAGTTGCCGGGAAACGGGGGTATGGCTCTTTTGCGCATCTTTGTGTGCCTACGAGGTTTATGGATTACTTGACCAATGCTCATGCTGAAAATGCCGGCATGCAGGAAGCCCTGGAAAAAATGCAAGTCAAGCGCGATCAGCTCAAGAAAGAGTCGCCTTACATCATCGAAATGTTCCTCAAAAGCCACGCACGCAGCGACTTGCCTTACTGTGTGGACATGCGCGACGAGGAGCTTTTCATCGAAATGCGGTACGCAAGTTATTCCGTTGAGGAATACATCAAATCGGAATTCATTAGCAATGATGATACCGGTCGTCTCTTGGCGTCCATGACGGACTTCATGTCTTAAGAAAGGAGGGTTTAACCATGCGTGATATGCACTCTTCGCACACCATTACCTGCCCTCTTTGCCATGGCCGTGGCTCAGATGTTGAAGTCGCCTGTGGCGATTGTGGCGGCACGGGCTACGACCCCAACGAAGACAACCCTTTCGCCCAATGCCACACGTGCTTTGGCGAGGGCACTGTGATCCTTGACGACTGTTCCAGGTGCGACGGTGATGGCGTCATTACGATCGACGACCCTGACGCGCCGGAAGGTGATCCAGAGGAAGACGCTGACGAAGCGTCCCCTTAACACTTCCCTGCGGTAAGGGGGCACCTCAGGAAAATGAACAACCACCAGCTGAAGCTGGTGGTCCGCGTGAGGCTTAGGTGATCGGGGCGCGTCAGTGGGGCTTACGGCATGAATCGTCCAACTGGGGGCGTTGAAATTTATTGCAGGCGGACGTTGATAAATGGAAAGCATTTTTGGACACTCAAAAAGCTGACATTTCGGCATCAACCCGCTCCGGGCAACCCGTCCAAAAACTGAAGGTTTGCTGGACGCGGGCAGCCCGGTCAATTGCAGTTAATCCTGGCCGGCGGCGATGCAATGCAGGCCTACGCCGTCCAATGCCGGCTCAGTTGCAGTTAATTCTGGCGCGAGGGGGTCGATAGACGCAGTTAATCCTGGCCCAAAAATCCGCTGAATGCAGGCCCGACGCTTTTCAAATGCAAGTCTCTACAGGTAGCCTTGCCAGCTTTTTGCTGGAGCCAGCTTGCCCGATACCCGAAGGATCACTATGCGCAAAATCAAGGACGTCCTGCGTCTCAAACTCGAAGCCCATCTGTCGCATGAGCGCATCGCCGCAGCGCTGGGCGTTTCCAAAGGCGTCGTTGCCAAATACGTCGCCCTGGCCAGTGCTGCAAAGCTGGACTGGAGCCAGATTCAGCTGCTCGACGAGGCGGCCCTGCACAGCCGCCTGGCGAGCACACCCCAGCGAGCCAGCGCCTTTGTGCGGCCCGACTTCGCTCACATGCACCAGGAACTCCGGCGCAAAGGCATGACGCTGATGCTGCTGTGGCACGAGCACGTCGGCCAGCACCCGGGAGAGACCACCCACAGCTACTCGCAGTTCTGTGAGAACTACCGGCGCTTTGCCAAAAGCCTCAAGCGCTCGATGCGCCAGATCCACCGCGCCGGCGAGAAGCTGTTCATCGACTACGCAGGACCTACTGTGGCCCTGTCGGACGGCAGTCGCGCCCACATCTTCGTTGGCGCCCTGGGCGCGTCGAGCTACACCTTCGCCTACGCCACGGCGCGCGAGACCACGGCCGACTGGCTCGGGGCGACGGCGCAGGCCCTGCGTTTCTTCGGCGGAGTGCCGCTGCTGATCGTGCCGGACAATGCCCGGGCGTTGATTGCCAACCCCGACCGCTACGAGCCCAGGGCGAACGACACGGTGCATGACTTTGCGCGCCACTACGGCACCTCGGTGCTGCCGGCACGCCCCTACCACCCGCAGGACAAGGGCAAGGTCGAGTCTGCCGTGCAGGTGGTCGAGCGCTGGATCCTGATGCGCCTGCGCCACCAGCAGTTTCAGAGCGTCGATGACGTCAACGAGGCCATCGGCCCGCTCTTGGCCCAGCTCAACGCCAAGCCGTTTCAAAAGCTGCCCGGATGCCGCGCCAGTGCGTTTGCCGAACTCGACGCACCGGCCCTGCAGCCTTTGCCGCTGCAGACCTGGGAGTTGGCGGTCTACAAGACCGTGCGCGTTCACATTGACCAGCATGTCGAGTTCGAAGGCCACCGCTACAGCGTTCCCCACTTCCTGGTCGGTCTTTCCCTGGAAGCGCGGATCACAGCGCGCGCGGTGGAGATTCTTCATCGCGGCGAGCGTGTGGCCTGTCACCTGCGCTGCGCGCACAAGGGCGCTTTCACCACAGTGCCCGAGCACCTGTCAGCGGCCCACCGGGCGCACCTGGCGTGGACGCCCGAGCGGCTGATTCACTGGGGCACGAGCATCGGCGTGGCGACCGGGCGCACCGTCGCGCGATTGCTCGAAGAGCGCCAGCATCCCGAACACGGCTACCGCGCTTGTCTAGCCTTGCTCTCGCTGGCCAGGCGCTACGGCAAGCCACGCCTGGAGGCGGCCTGTTTGATCGCGCTGGAGTTGGGCACCACCAGGAGCGCCCATGTGCGCGACATCCTGGCCAATGGACGTGATCTGGTCGCGCCCGTCACCACGCCGCAGTGGACCAGTCCGGCGCACGCGCATGTGCGCGGGCCGGGCTATTACCAGTGACGCCGGCCATGCCCGCAACCACATCCAGCACAGCGCAAAACGGCAAAACAAAAGGAAACCCCATGATGATGAACACGACCCTGGAGCAGCTTCGCGGCTTGAAGCTCAACGGCATGGCCGCAGGCTTGCAAGAGCAACTCACCCCAGGCGGGCATGACGGCCATGAGCTTTGAAGAACGCCTGGCCTTGCTGGTGGACCGCGAGGTCTACTTTCGCAACGACAAGCGGCAAACGCGCCTGCTCAAGGAGGCTCGCCTGAAGTACCCGCAGGCCTGCATCGAGGATCTGGACACGCGCCCCGGGCGGGGTCTGGAGCGCACGGCGGTCATGAGTCTGGCGCTGGGCGACTGGATTGACAGCGGCCACAGCGTGCTGGTCACCGGCCCGACAGGCGCGGGCAAGTCCTGGCTGGCCTGCGCCCTGGCGCAGTACGCCTATCGGCGCGGCCACTCGGCGCTGTATCAGCGGGTCCCCCGGCTTGGAGAAGAACTGCGCATCCGCCACGGCAACGGCACGTTTGGAAAGTGGCTGCTGCAACTGGCCAAAACCGATGTGCTGCTCCTTGACGACTGGGGCATGACCGGCCTGGACAGTCAGACCCGGGCCGATCTGCTGGAAATCATTGACGACCGGGCCGCCAGCAAAGCGACCATCATCACCAGCCAGCTACCCATTGAACACTGGCATGCCTGGGTGGGAGATGCCACCATTGCCGATGCCATCCTGGACCGCGTGATGCAGCGAAACCACCGTTTCACCCTGACGGGCGAGTCTCTTCGTCAAAGGCCAAAAAACCAGCAAAAAGCAGATCAATCCGGACCCATCGTGACCGGTACCCCTACAATTTAAGCGCGCAACACTTCACGCTGCGCGACCGGTCACGATCAACCGGAATCAGCGGTCACGAGCGCCGGAATACGCAATTGACTTGCCAGAATTCGGAATTTAAAGCATGTGAGCGAACCTAGCGGGACGCGGCAGATGCTCACCTAGTGCTATAAATTCTTGGCCTATACCGTTACCGTTTGGCTTGCAGGTGAACCGACCGACGCCTATGGTAAAAACTATTTCTCTTGGAAACATGTCAATCAACTCCAGAATCATTTCGTGCTTGTTTGGCATAGCGCCGGCGATGGAATGGTAAAACTCGTTAGCTAGCCTTTCTGTAGGTCTACTATCGTAGTCTCTAATGATTGCGGCACATGCCTGGATCAACTCCGTTTGCTTTGGCAGTGCGATGCGTATCGTCCGCCAGTGGTGTGCAATGGAAACCTGCTCAGTTCTAACTTTCTCAATCTGCTGGCGATAATGCTCCGCCCACCAAGCCTCAGCTTCTGGAAATAGGCTGATTTCTTCGGGAATGATGAACAGATGCTCCAGTTCATTTTCGAGGAAATAACTCTCTGTCATATACGCTTCTTCGATATTCGTGCGAGGGAATATTTTAGGTACGCCTTCGAGAATATTTCGGCGCAAATGGATAAGCTCATGACTGATCATGTGGGCGGCGAGTTTTATGCCTGGTGCGACCCAGAGAGTAATAGCTTGTTCGTCGCAATTTATGTCAAGCACCGCTAATGCCCTAGAAAATCCAGGTGCAGACCCGGCAAACAACTCGTCCATATCCTGAATTTTCAAGGAGATACCAGTTTTCTCTTCTACCAAATACGGAACTTTCAGTAGTTGTTCTGGGATCTGGCTCAGAAGTGCCTTATCAAAATAGTTCAACATGCTTGACCCTTTACGATTTTTTAAGTGTGAACGTGAATTTAACCACATAGTGAATCGGCTCGTTTTTCCTAGCAAGCCACTGAAATATCTCGAAGCGAAGTTCGCGATTGGCAGGCTCAATCGATAATTTGAGAAAAATTATTTTTTCACCTGAGACAAGCCAAAACCACATCACATGCGCGGCGCCGACATCTTCTACAGCATTCGCTCGGAACGCCAACTCATGGAGCAGGCCCAGTACAACCTGCTGTACCACTGATTGATCGGCTTGGCCATGACCATGAACGAGGCGGCGTGGGTGCCCTGCTTGGGGCAGTCTCAGGAATGGAATTTAAATCACTAGCGAAGTTCCTTGCCTATGAAAGTCGGCCCTCTGCAGCCGTTCGGCATTCCCAAAAATCATGTTTTTCGAGTTTCTGTTCCAAGAATGCTTTTTGAGAAGATTTGGCAGACCTATCGCCCTGTAGAGACATGCTTTCTCACAAAATCTGCTCAAAAATCTTCGTTTCCAATAGAGGCCCAGGCGGCCCACATCGCTAACGTGCTTTAAATTTCGTTTTCTAAAGCGGCCTCAATAACTTCTTCTTGCAATCACGTTTTTGGTATCAAACCTGTTACATTTAGCTTGGAGGGGCGGGTTCAAGCAGCTGTCTTGCACGGCGGACCTGATAACAAACGGGATTTCCTGTTGGGGTGATGAGCCCCTGGTCCTGAAAAGGGCGATTTACTTACTTCTCAATTCTCGTCCCTCCACTTTATGCACAAATTTGACGATATCTGGTTCACGTTCAAAGCACGTATTGCGGCTGAACTTCGCCTCAAAAATAATGACCTACATTCGCAGATTCTACTCGTTTGGTACGCGATAGTGTCTTCAACCGCAAACATCGTCGCGCTGCGTTATGGAAAATTTGCAGGGCCAGACACCGACATTTACACTGCGGTTTTATCCGTTGCGCTCCTCGCAATCTCGATGCTTGTTTCGAGTCGAGATTATCGAGGTCGTGCATTGCAGTTGCGGACCAATCACATTGCATTAAAGCTTTTTTACGACGAATTGCAGGCAGGCACTATAAGTGCCGTTGATAAACCTAAAATCTACTCGAGACTACTTTCGGAATGCGAGAATCATTCATCTTACGATGATCGTTATTTTCGGATATTCAATCGGGCTGGTTTGGAGGGCAGATTTCCTACGAAGCTGGATTGGTTTTTTATGCTGATCATGTGTGGTGGTCGGATCAGCGGAGTATTAATTCTTTATCTATTGCCGCTCTCTGTGTTTTGGATCAGAATTGATTAAAATTAATGCTGCCAAAAAATTCAGAGAGCATTTTTCTGAAACATCTATCAAATCAGTCTATGAGACCAAAATTCTTGGGACGCGAGCCATCGGACTTGATAGGGTAGATGCGCACAACTTTGCGTCCAAACTTGCTGCCGAAACTACGCTTATTTCCAAAAAGGTATTAGCAAGCACCTACAGGTTCACCAAATACAAAGAGAAGCTAATCTCGAAAGGTGCGGGCAAATCGCCTCGACAATTATCTATCCCTACAATTCGGGATCGGTTGACGCTTAAGATTCTCTGCGATTATCTTTTTACTGTCTTCCCAAAGTCGAAGCCGCATCTTCCTCAAGAACTGATAGGAGACCTTCGCAACGCGATTGACTCTAACAAGTATAGCTATTTTATTAAGATTGACCTGAAGGATTTTTATCCTTCTATTAATCATAAGTTGCTGCTTTCCAAGCTGTACAAAAGAGTGCGAATTGCTCCATTTCGAAATTTAATTAATAGTGCGCTGGAAAATCCAACGGTTCCGGAAACCAACACCAAAAGTACTGCTGCGAACAGCCAAGGTGTAGCGCAAGGCCTGTCCATATCGAATGTCTTGGCAGAGATATTCATGATGGATATCGATGAAAAGATTGGGGGCCTTGCCCCGATATGCGTGAGATTCGTAGATGACATCATCATTCTGACCAACGCAGAACCCGTTGCAGTATGTAAAGATGTTTGCGAAATTCTCCGTAAAGCAAAGTTGAATCCTCATCCTCTCGATGCGCTTGGGTCAAAAACACAGGTTGGGCAAGTGTCGAATGGACTCGACTTTTTAGGTTACTCATTGAGGCCAAAAACCGTATCTGTGCGAAGGAGCAGTCTCACAAATTTCGAAAGTTCTTTGGTCAGCGTTTTTACGGAGTACAAGCATAGATTCCGAAACGCAAAGGATGTGGCGGAGAAAGATTCAGCGCTCGCGAGGTTCAGATGGGCGCTCAATCTCAAGCTGACTGGTTGTATTTATAAGAATCAGCGTTTTGGCTGGGTCTTTTATTACTCGCAGATCAATGATTTAAGCGTTCTTCGTCGCATCGACAACACCGTCAGCCTGTTGTGCAAGCGCTTTGATGTCACCGTACCTCCAAATCCGAAGCGCGCACTGAAGGCGTTCTATGAGTCCAAGAGGACCGACAAGGAAAGTCACTGGTACATTCCAAACTACGACTGCATCACTGTGGCGAAGATGCGGAAGTTTCTTACCGAAATCGGGTACAAGGTGGGCGGCTTCCCCGATATAGAAGTAGGATTTATTTTCCACCGATTGGTGCGACGCGCGACGCGAAGTCTTGAAAAAGACGTCGCCAGCTTCTCTTGAGTTGCAATCTATGGCGATGATGCACCAAAGAAAAAGCGCCCTTGAGGCGCTTTTTTTATGGCCGTTGGCCGGTTGGTTCCGATAAATCCTTTTTTATCGGGGGTTGATGGGCTTGGAAATAGCCAGGAGCCGGCGCCACGGGCGGGCTCGGCAAGGGCCGGTCTGGACGGGACGTTAATGACGCCTGAGCAGCGATAGCAGACATCAACTGGCGGGTGATCTTCGCCGTGGTTAAGCGCTGCCTTCCAAAGCTCGCTTCTTGCAGTGCTGCCGCAACCTCACGTTGATAGAACTACCACTGGCGGTAATTTATCAATTTGTTACCATTGTTGCCAAAATGAATAAACCTATATGGCGCTAGCCCAATCCGAACTCCAACAGGCCTCACAGCGACAGCCGCTATGGAAGTATCGGCCGCATACCGGCCGACAACGCACCGCGTTTCTTTGCCATAGCCATAAGGACAGCGTCCTGGCCGAGGGCCTTCAGGTCTTGCTTGCCGAGCAAGGTGTTGAGTTGTACATCGACTGGAAGGACGCGACGATGCCCGAGCGTCCCAACCGGGAGACTGCCGAGCGCATCCAGCTTCGAATCAAGACTTGTGACTGGGTTCTTTTCTTGGCCACGGGCAACTCGATGAGTTCTCGCTGGTGCCCTTGGGAACTGGGCTACGCCGACGGGATGAAACAGTTGGACCGGATCGCAATTGTGCCGACCCTAGATGCTGTGACCACCCATGGCAACGAGTATCTCCACCTGTACCGGCGTGTTGATCTCAGCGCCGCCGGAGAATTGCTATGGGTGCCGCCCAATAGCAATCAAGGCCAATACGTCCGGTCGATTCCTTTTTTGTAGAGGACGTCGTGGCGCTATATCAATGTTTACTGCTGGGCGCACCGACGCCCGAGCAAGCCGCATCATTCTCGGCGACGTTTGATGAGTGTCTTGGCCTATTCGGGCTGCAGCTTGGCCGCGACTACACCCTCGACCGAGGGATCCAAGCGCACTTCAGTGAGGTGACAGCAACGGTGGCGGTCTTCTTTGGCGCCGAGGGCGCTGAGTACACTGAAGCCACCGTTCTGACCCGGCTCGGTGTGCCGGTGGTGCCGGTGGTTTCAACGGCCGCGCGAGTTGGTGCAGAGTTGCCGCCATCGCTGCGCAATATCAATGCGCTAATCTCTGATCCGGCCGATTCAGCGCTGCGCCGAGTCGCCAGCGCAGCTCTGCAGTGCCTGGGGCTGCTGCCCGCGCAACGCCGCGTGTTCGTCAGCTATAGGCGAGAAGAGTCCGCAGATGTTGCCCTTCAACTTTTCGAGGCGCTCTCCGCCCGGCATTTTGATGTTTTCTTGGACACGCATTCAGTCTCAGTCGCGGCGGAGTTTCAGGCCGCCTTGTGGCATCGCCTGTGCGATTCGGATGTGCTGGTCATGCTCGACACACCAGGATATTTCAACAGCCGCTGGACGACGGTTGAGTGGGGACGCGCGGTTGCCAAGCACATCTCGATGTTGCAACTGGTGTGGCCAGACCATAAACCATCGCGGCACTCACGCTTGGCTACGTTGAAGCGTCTCAGCACCGATGACTTCGTCGGGACGCGCCTGAGCGCCACAGTGGTCAGTGACGTCGCCCTCGAACTAGAGCGTGTTCGGAGCCGCAGCGTGGCGCTGCGTCACGCGAACTTAGTGGGTATCCTGCGCACCGCCATTGAGGATCTGGGCGGTGCCGTAGAAGGCGTGGGGATGAGGAGATCTGTGCTCTTGAAGTTGCCGTCG
Source organism: Polaromonas hydrogenivorans (assembly GCF_040105105.1). Lineage (GTDB taxonomy): Bacteria > Pseudomonadota > Gammaproteobacteria > Burkholderiales > Burkholderiaceae_C > Polaromonas > Polaromonas hydrogenivorans. Next base: position 38,903 of record NZ_CP157680.1, read on the forward strand.
GGCAATCCGCTTGTGGCCTATCCGGTGGTCGGCGTGCCGACGTCGCTCGATGTCCACGAGTGCTTCAACCTCTGTGACACCCGTGCCGCAGCGGTGGTTTATGACCATCTCGGGATCAGCGACGACTGGGTCCAGCACATGGACTGGCTCGCGCAGCGGGTGGGTGCAGTCAAATGGATTCGCAGCCGAGAGGCCGACTGGCAATTGGCAGACATCGAGCTATAGCCATGGGCGCGATTTTCCTTTCAGCCAGCGTGCCTACGAGACCACCGTTCGATACGGATTCCCGCCCGCAGGAAATCCAAGCGGTGATCAATGCGCTCGCCCAAGTCGCCTTGGGTAGGAAGAAGCTGGTGTGGGGTGGCCATCCGGCTATCACGCCGCTTTTGTGGGCTGCCGCACAGTCGGTCGGCGTCGAGTACGCCACGGCCGTTGCGCTCTTTCAGAGCCGGTTCTTCAAGGACGAGGACTTCCCGCAGGAGAACAAGCATTTCGCGAACGTCACCTATGTCGACCCGGTGCCTGGCGACTTGACCAACAGCCTGAAGGCCATGCGCCAAGCGATGATTAACTCGACCGAGTTCGACGCGGCGGTGTTCGTCGGAGGCATGGAGGGCATCAGGGACGAGTACGACATGTTCGCTGCCACTTGGCCGAACGCCACCTGCATTCCGATCGCACAGACCGGTGGCGCAGCATATCGACTTGCCCTTGATATCGGGTACCAGCCACCCGGCGACGTGGCGCCGCTGGACTTCGTCGCGCTGCTCTATCGTGAACTCAAAATTCGTCCTCGCCAAAAGCGAGAACTCAAGTAGATCCTTAGGAGGAAATCATGGCCAAGGTCCCGGTGTTTTACAGCTTCCACTTCAACAACGACGTCATGCGCGTCCAACAGATCCGTAACATGGGCATGATCGACGGCAATGAGCCCGTCTCGAAGAATGACTGGGAGACGGTAAAGAAAAGTGGTAGCGCGGCGATCGAGAAGTGGATCGATGACAACATGAAGTACAAGCGCTGCGTCGTCGTGTTGATCGGGACCGACACGAACGAGCGTCCATGGGTTATTCACGAGATCAAGAAGGCTTGGGAAGACGGTCGGGGCCTGCTAGGCATTCACATCCACAACCTCAACTGCCCCAACAACGGAACCTGCTCGAAGGGAAAAAATCCTTTTCATCAGTTTACGTTCAAGAAGAATGGGGTCGTCGTCGTTCCGCCGGTGTACGATCCGCCCGCAAGCAACGCGTACAACCACATCAAGAACAACTTGGCTGCCTGGGTCGATGCCGCAATCGCGCTGCGCAAATGACGGACACCCCTAATAAGCACAAGCATCTTGAGTTTATCCAGGCATCCATCAACCGAATGTCTGGCAATCTGTTTCTGCTCAAGGGGTGGAGCATCACCCTGATTGCAGCTTTATTCGCACTGGCCGCGAAGGATACTAACAAGGCCTACATCCTGATCGCCTATTTCCCGCTGTTTATTTTCTGGGCTCTCGACGGCTACTTCTTGAGCCAGGAGCGCAGATTCCGTGCCTTATACGAGCATGTGCGCAAGCTCAGAGAAGAAGATATCGACTTCTCGATGGAGACGGGCTCTTTCCGCACTGACCCCCGAACGAACTGGATGGCGGCGATAAGGTCGCGCACGCTGACTATCTACTACGCTGGGCTGGCCGTCGTCATGCTGGCCTTGGCCCCGTTCATTCGATAAGCCGAGGCTGCTCAGCAGAATAAGACCTCAGCAAGGTGACTGGCTCAGAACTTGTAAGTTCTGAGCCGGGCTGAAAAGGCTCATGAAGCTAGGCTCAAAAGACACAAAAACAGGTTAAGAGCCTGGCTTATAGTTGGCCTACTAACTTTTGAGCCAAAAATGAGCAACATTGCCTACTATCGGGTCTCGACCTCGGACCAGAGCATCGAATCGCAGCGCGCTGTCATGGGCGGCAGGTTTGACGAGGAGTTTGATGATGTCGGGGTCAGCGGCGCCATCCTGGCCGCGAAACGGCCGGGCTTTGCCAGGCTGCTGGCCTTCATCCGAAAGGGCGACACGCTGCATGTTTACGCGGTGGACCGGCTCGGGCGCGATGCTCTGGATGTCCAGTCCACCGTCCGGCTCTTGCTGGCCAAGGGCGTGGCCGTTCACGTGCAGGGCCTGGGCGTGATGGCCAAAGGCGCCGGCGAGTTGATCCTGGCCGTGCTGGCACAAGTCGCGGACATGGAGCGCCAGCGCATCGCCGAGCGCACGGCCGCTGGCCGACACGTGGCCCGTGAGTCGCTGACGCGCACCGGCCTGACACATCGTGGCAAAGAAAGCCTGGGTCGCCCTGTCAAGCTTGACGCTGCCGAGGTGGTCCGCTGGCGCCGAGAGGGCGGCGCCAGCCTGGCCAAGACGGCCGCGCATTGGGGCATCTCGCTGGCCACGGTCAAGCGTTATTGCAGTCTGTCCAAATCACCAGAATGAGCGATCTGCACGATGTTCGATTTGGGGTTTGAGGTGGCAGTGAAACGAAAAACCAGATTGATCACTGAGGGTAAATTCCCCGCCGCGAAGCGTGCGAGTCGGAGTGTCACTGATACCCGGCCCTTTGGAGATGTTGTTGGTTGACATTTTTTCAAAATAAAAAATTGTAATTTGACATTTGTAAAGTTTTCACATAACCTGCCGTAATTGATGCACAAGGACAGGTATGGCTGAAAACGAAATCTTGGATCTAAAAACTAGCAGTCGCTGGCGGCGCACTCGCGCGGCTTTGGCAAAGCCGGACCTGTCAGTTGCAGCAATGGCCGAGTGCGCAGCCGATAACCTTCAGTCTGAGCTTCAGCGTTCACTCGCGCAAGTCTTTCGAAAAGGGCAAACATTGCTGACCATCCTCCAAGCGGTTGATGAGCATCCTTCGGCGATGCGTGCTGCCATCAGAATTTTTCAAGACCAGCAACTCGCCCGAATTGCGCGCGATGCAGCCAAAGCAGCGGTGACAAAAGATATTTCAACCATTGCCCAGTGTGCTGCAGACATGCTTATCGATGGGCTGATGAAACAAGCCCTGATACTTGCTAACAACAACGGCTGCTTTCAAGATCGTCAGCGGATTGAGGCACTAGAAAGCGCTTTAACGAATGAGTTTTCCGTTCGCCGCAGCACCTTGGTAGCGGTCATCGAAACATCTCTTCAAGGACAACCTGTGAAGAAGCTCAAGACGGTAAGAAAAAACCGAATCCCAATGACTGCAGGTGCCGCAGTGCTTATACCGCTCGCAATAGTTAAGAGAGGCGGAAATCATGTCCCAAGACCGTACTAAATTCCTTTTTGTCCATGCAACGTCGGGTTGCATCCACGTTAGAGGCGACGTGGAACAGGATCTCCTTCTGCTGGCTGACGTGCCATGGAAAAGTCTGCCGACCCGCCCGACGGATCGAGGGATGGACCTTCTGAACATTGCCGCCGGGGTATATGCAGTGGATCGGGCTGTCAAGCGCCAGGCTAGCACAGGTAACGATACTGGCATTCGCTTTTTGAACGTGTGTTTTTCCGTTCAAGATTTGGCTTTCTGGCAGCGTTCCGACATTACTGAGGTGGTAGAGGAAATTTTGAGCTTCTTAACCGACGAGAACTGGTCAGTAGCTTTTAAACAGGCTAAAGCCGTGTCAGTGCCCCAACAGGCGCCACTGGACTTGTCGTTGATGCGAAGACCTCGCCGTATAGCGCTCTACAGCGGCGGATTGGATTCCGCTGCCGGTCTGGCAAACCGTGTCCTGGCGGGTATGGACGATTACCTGCTTGTGACGGTGGGACACCATAACAAGTTAAGACGTCTTTGTGCCAAGCAAATTAAGGAACTCAGTCAGCTTACGCAAACTCCACGTCAACTGCATTCAACTTTGACCGTGAATTTGCAGGGCGGAGTCACAAAACGGATGCGTCAGCAGGAGTCCTCTCAGCGCAGTCGTGCTTTTCTGTTTTGTGCTGCGGCCGCTGTGGCAGCGCAAACCTGCCAGATCGAGGAAATCGAGATTTTCGAGAATGGTGTGGGAGCAATCAACCTGCCGGTGATGACCGCAATGCTGATAGGCGGTTTGGCAACGCGAGGTGCGCATCCCACTTTCCTCAAGCGAATGGGCGAGCTTGCTTCTCATGTGGCGGAAAATCCGGTTCGCTACTCGCTACCTTTTGCGGCGCTGACCAAAGCTGAAATGCTTGCTCCTCTTAAAATACATGGTTTAGAGGCTTGGGCGCAGCAGTCTCAGTCTTGTGTCCATACCTCTTTGCGTGAGAAGGCAAGCCACTGCGGGCAATGCCCCGGTTGCATTGAACGCCGACAAGCGTTTGCTGCCGCCGGTATTGCTGAACTTATTGTCGGTCAATACAGTTTTGATCTGATCGAAGGAAAAACGCTCGCGCCTAACAGTGCTGACTACCTTCGGTGCTACCTAGACGACGCTGCAGCCTGGCTGAGTGGTGATACCTCAATACGCCACCGCCTTCATTGGCACCTCAGCGGAACGGATGTTCCTTCTGAGCAGCACAAGTTGATTGCCGAGCGTCAATATCGCCATGCTCAAGAGGTCATGACCACACTGGGCCACTTGACTGGGCAGCGCTTGGCCAAAGTCCCCAATTAACCCCTATGGAAGTCGTTCTTCGACTTCCCAAGAAACGTTTGCATGAACTACGAAAACACTGACCTTTCGGCCCTGGCTGAACGGCTTTTAGCCGCACGCAGGAGCGCCGGCATCACCCAGGACACGGCCGCCGCTCATCTGGACATGAGCCGGCCGACCTTCATTGCAATCGAAAAGGCGACGCGAAGGCCGCGTCCAGAGGAACTGGTGAAGCTTGCCACGCTGTACAAGACTTCTGTAAGCACGCTGCTGCGGCAGGAAACGCAGCCACCCAAGCTGCAGCCGCATCTTCGTTCGGTTTTCAATGGCAATGCGGAAGATCAAGAGGAGTTGGAGATCGCCATTGCCAAGCTCACGGGCTTTGTGGATGACTACCTGTTCCTTGAAAACAAGCTTGATGCACAGCTTGTCACCAACTTTCCTTCTCGCATTCGCGCGTCGGTCGGAGCCGTTGAACGATTTGCTGAGCACTGCGCACAGGAAGAACGGTCCCGGCTCAATCTTGGCGCGCACTTGCCGATCTACACCTTGCGCGAGGTCTTGGAAGATGTCGGCGTTCATGTTTTCCTGGACGCGTTGCCATCAAAATTGGCCGGGCTTTATGTCTTTGTGCCTGACTTTGGCTACTGCGTCCTCATCAACAAGTTGCACCCGAAAGAGCGCCGCCGCTGGACGACGGCGCACGAGTATGGGCATTTCCTCATGGATCGTGACAAGCCTGGTGTCGACTACCTTCGACCCATGCAACGCAAGCCTGAAAACGAGAAGTTTGCCGACGCTTTTGCCGCAGCGTTCCTCATGCCAGAGGCGGGAGTACAGCGGCGCTTCTACGAGGAAGTGGAGCGAAAGAGCGACTTCAATGTAGGCGATCTTTGCCGAATGGCTGACTATTTCGCTGTGTCGCTGATGGCGATGACGCTGCGGCTGGAGTCGCTCAACCTGATCGGTCGCGGAAGTTGGGACGCTATCAAGGAGGCCGGTGTGGCGGTCAAAGAACTCAAGCGCGAGGCTGGGGTGCAGGAACTGCCTGATGCTGATTCCGTCGACACCTTTCCCGACCGCTACAAACTGCTGGCGGTCCAGGCATGGTCTTCAGAAAAGATCAGCACTGGAACGCTTGCCAAGCTGCTTCGCTGCTCGGTTGTGGAAGCGCGTGAAATCGCTTACCGATGTGCCGAGGTTCAATTCGATGAAGATGGGATTTCAGAGCGATTTAGCGTGAATCTGACGGACTCGCTGCTGACGGTGCGGTAAGTGCATGAGCCACTATATTTTGGATGCCTGTGCGCTCGTTAATCTTTATTGCGCTTGGGGTGGTTTGGGCGAGCTACAAAATTTCGGCGCCTCGTGGAGTGTTGGAGATACTGCTCTAGGAGAGGCAATGTTCGTGCGGAATTTCGATTCCAATGGCCATATTTCCAAGGTCACGCTGGACCCTTTGGCTGTCGTTGCCGATGGCAATTTGCAGGTGCTCTCGCTTGCTGATGTGCGGGAGCATGCCTCTTTTATCGAGTTCGCATTGGAGTTGGACGATGGCGAGGCGCAAGCCATGTCTCTGGCCCTTCACCGGAAATGTTTATTGGTGACAGACGACCGACCTGCTGTTCGTGTTGCGAGCGGGCTGATTACTGTGGTTGCGATGGGAACGCCGGAAATACTTCTTGCGTGGGTGAAGGCGAACCCCGAACAACGGCATCGTCTGCCAGAGATCGTGCGTCGTGTGAGCGTACTCGGGCCGTTTCAGCTCAAGAAAAGCTCTCCCCATTACGACTGGTGGCAAGCGCTTCTATCGGACAGTAGTGCGCAATCTATAGCGTGACGCGGAGCTAAATATCCAGCTTAAGCCTGGTTCACACCTCGGACGCTTCGATCTCACAAGATGCCATGCCGGTGCAAAACCGCCCGCTTGACTCAGGCCAGCGTTTCTTCTCCAGCGCCTAAATCGACCAAACTACCCCCAGCGCCTGCGCCTGCTGCAGCACCAGCTCCACCGCCGCATCCTGCAGGTCCGGCGGGTATTTGTACTTGCGCAGGATGCGCTTGACCATCAGGCGCAGCCTGGCGCGCACGCTTTCGCGCTCCGACCAGTCCACGCTCAGGTTTTGCCGCAGGTTCTCGGTCAGCTCATGGGCGATCTTCTTGAGGGTTTCATCGGTCAGTTCCCGGACGGCCGATTCGTTGGTGGCCAGCGCGTCATAAAACTTGATCTCGTCCTCGGTGAGGCCCAGCTGTTCGCCCCGGTGGGCCGCTTCCTGAAACTTCCTGGCCATCGCCACCAGTTCCTCCATGACCTGGGCGGTCTCGATGGAGCGGTTCTGGTAGCGCTTGATGACGCCGGCAAGCAGCTCGGAAAACTTCTTCTCCTGCACCACGTTGCTGGCAAACCGGCTCTTGATCTCGCCCTCCAGCAGCCGCTCCAGCAACTCGACCGCCAGGTTCTTCTCGGGCAGGTTCTTCACCTGCGCCAAGAACTCGTCGGACAGCAGCCCGATGTTGGGCTTGTCCAGCCCGACGGCGTCAAAAATGTCCACCACGCTGTCCGACACCACGGCCGAGTTGATGATCTGCCGGATGGCCAGGTCGCGCTGCTCGTCGGTCTTCTTTTGCGCGCTCAAATCCTTTTTGGTCAGGATGACCTTGACGCCCTGCAAAAAGGCCACTTCCTCGCGCACCGCCTTGGCCTCGTCCAGCGTGCAGCACAGGCTGAACGCCTTGCTCATCGCCAGGGCCGTGTCGGCAAAGCGCTTCTTGCCGTCCTGGATGCCGAGCACATGGTTGGCGGCGCCCGCTAGCGCCTTGTGGCCGCCGGTCAGAAAACCGCTGTAGTCGTAGCCGTGCAGCATGGTTTGCAGGATGTCGAGTTTTTCGGCCAGCACGCTGAACGCTTCATGCGCGTCCACCGTGGGCCGTCCCCGGCCCTTGCTCTGGGTGTATTCCTTCATGGCGGCTTTGAGTTCATTGCCGATGCCGATGTAGTCCACCACCAGGCCGCCCTGCTTGTCCTTGAACACCCGGTTGACCCGGGCAATCGCCTGCATCAGGTTGTGGCCCTTCATGGGCTTGTCCACGTACAGGGTGTGTACGCACGGCGCGTCAAAGCCGGTGAGCCACATGTCGCGCACGATGACCAGCCTCAAGGGATCGGCCGGATCCTTGAAGCGTTTTTCCAGGCGCTTCTTGACCTGCGCGCTGTAGATGTGCGGGCGCAGCAGCGCCTTGTCGCTGCTGGACCCGGTCATCACGATCTTGATGGCGCCCTTTTCGGGATCGGGGTCGTGCCAGTCGGGACGCAGCTTGACGATCTCGTTGTACAGATGCACGCAGATGTCGCGGCTCATGGCCACCGTCATGGCCTTGCCGCTCTGGGCTTTGTTGCGCTCCTCGAAATGCGCCACCAGGTCGGCCGCGACGCTGGCAACGCGCGGTTCAGCGCCGACCACCTGCTCCAGGGCAGCCCAGCGGCTTTTGAGCTTGGCCTGGGTGCTTTCCTCCTCGTCCTCGGCCAGCTCATCGACCTCTTCGTCGATCAGCGAAAAATCTTCTTCCTTGAGCTTCAACTTGGCCAGGCGCGACTCGTAGTAGATAGCGACCGTGGCGCCGTCCTCCTTGGCCTGCTGCATGTCATAGACCGAGATGTAGTCGCCGAACACGGCGCGCGTGTCGCGATCCTCACTGCTGACCGGGGTGCCGGTGAAGGCCACGAAGGTGGCGTTGGGCAGTGCGTCGCGCAGGTGCTGGGCGTAGCCGACCTGGTAGGTCTCGTGTCCGGGCTTGCCCTTGAGCTTGGCCTCGAAGCCGTACTGGGTGCGGTGCGCCTCGTCGGCAATGACCACGATGTTGTGGCGCTCGGACAGGGTGGGGAAGGTGTCCTCGTCCTCGCCCGGCATGAACTTCTGGATGGTGGCGAACACGATGCCGCCCGAGGGCCGGTTCGCCAGCCTGGTCCGCAGATCCTGCCGCGTGCTGACCTGCACCGGCTGCTCGCGCAGCAGATCCTGGGCCAGGCTGAACACGCCAAAGAGCTGGCCGTCCAGGTCGTTGCGGTCGGTAATCACCACGATGGTCGGGTTTTCCATCTCCGGCTCCTGCATCACGCGCGCGGCAAAGCAGGTCATGGTGATGCTCTTGCCGCTGCCCTGGGTGTGCCAGACCACGCCACCCTTGTGGGTGCCACCGGGGCGCGAAGCGGTCACGACCTGGTTAATCGCCGAGCGCACCGCATGGAACTGGTGGTAGCCGGCGATTTTCTTGGCCAAGGCGCCATCGTCCTCGAACAGCACGAAGTAGCGCAGGTAGTCCAGCAGGTAGGCGGGCGCCAGCACGCCGCGCACCAGGGTCTGCAGCTCGTTGAATTCGCCCAGCGGGTCCAGCGTCACGCCGTCGATGGTGCGCCAGGCCATGAAGCGCTCGCTGCTGGCCGAGAGCGACCCGAGCAGCGCCTCGGTGCCGTCCGAGATGACCAGGATCTCGTTGTACTCGAACACGCCCGGGATCTGCGCCTTGTAGGTCTGGATCTGGTCGTAGGCTTTCCACACATCGGCGTTGAGGTCGGCCGGGTTCTTGAGTTCGAGCAGCGCCAGGGGCAGGCCGTTGACGAACAGGATGATGTCGGGGCGGCGCGTGTGGTGCGCGCCTTTGAGGGTGAACTGGTTGACCGCCAGCCATTCATTGCGCACGGGATTGGCCCAGTCGATCAGGCGCACGAAGTCGCCCCGGGTCTGGCCGTCCTGTTGGTACTGCACCGGCACGCCGCCCACCAGCAGTTTGTGGAAATGCCGGTTGGCGCTCAGCAGCGCCGGGATGCCCAGGTCAAGAACCTGCTTGAAGGCGTCTTCGCGGGCGGCGGTCGGGATGCCGGGGTTGAGCTTGTGGATGGCCTCGCGCAGCCGGAAGGGCAGCAGCGCCTGGCTGAAACTGCTGCGTTCGGGCGTGGGGCCGTCAGGGGCGATGTCGTAGCCGCAGCGGCAGGTGTAGCCCACGTCCTGCAGCCAGGCGAGGGTTTCTTGTTCGAGTTGGTCTTCAGTCATATGTGTTCAATGCCCCTGCCCTTGCTTCAAACTGCACCAAAGGCAGCCATTGGCTCTTTTGACCCTTGCGTGGGCTTGCAATGCCTTGGTAGAGAAATCAAATCTGAACCAAGCAACTGATCGTCATCCAGATCAAACGGAAGAACACTCAGCATGAGGTTTTCATCGAAATGAAAGGGTACCAGTGGCTCCGCAAATAATGTGGTCCTTGGGTACACCAAGGCCATGTTTCCTCGCCCCTGAAGGTATTTCATCCCATATGCATGCAATTGGTAGAAATCACTTTGGCTCAGTCCGTATTTGCTGTCTCGGTCGGCAGAATTCAGTCGCTTCCACTTGGTGTCCAGAATCCACCGATGGGCGCCGGCCTCAACCAGAAGATCAGGCTTTAACTGGAAGATCGGCTTACCATCGTGAGTGCAAAGTGACAGGCTCGACGCTGGTGCGCGCAATCGAACATCCGACGGCAGCTGTCGGCGCAACCAACGTGTCACATGCTGCTCGAACAGCCGCTCCATTGGAAAGAGCAGGCTTAGGCCCGAGTGCGTACCTAGCAACGCCAGTGGAAGGCTGCGGTTCAGGATCAGTTCGCACCATGGTTTGATGGCACGGTAATGCACCATCAGACTGTCAGTTCCCCAAGCACGGAAATCATCCTGAATCCGCGTGCTGGCCGACACCTCAGCAAGGCGAAAGCTTATCTCTTGCGCCAATCGCCAGTTGTCAGGATGTTGCGTGGCCAGGCGAATGCTCTCCAACGCCAGCTTGAGCAAGCGGTTCTCGGGACGATCAGGGACGAAAACATCGTGGCGTACCTGAAAGTGGTGAGCGCGCCCTGGTGGCTGGCGCAATTGAGCAAAGACATTGAGTTGTCCGCGCAAGAATGGGCGCTCTTCCTCGACCCGCTGGTAGTCGAAGCGGATGCCGCGCTTCAGGATCCGATCAAGCTCAGTCAGAAAGCGGCCCATTACCCACTCGGTCAGTGGCGCATCAAAGCGCTCCAGTTGGGCTTCGCCTGCATCGCGAGTCGGCAAATCCAGCATGGACTGGATCATCCTGCGCAACAGGGCTCGACATGACGTCAGGCTGTCTCCATGATCCTGGTGCTTGGGCAGCACCTCCAGCGTCGTGCCGCAGGGTGTCTGCAGCACCCCGACATAGTTATCCAAGCGTAGCCAGCGCCGTCCATCCACCTGAAGCAATCTGGCCCCAGCGCGGGAAAATGATTCGTTGAGCCGGCAAAGGTGGTCAAAAGCGCTCACGCTGACCTGCGCGCGGTCCAGTGAGGCCTCACATGGCTCCGTGGTGAGCCGCGCATATTCGCGAACGCTTACGAGCGTATTCACGAGATAAGTGTATGGTCAATCACGCCCAAGTAGCTCTCGGGGAAATCAAAAGCGGTGGCGTTAGTCTGCCAATTGGGCCGATGCTGTGACACGATCACGTCCTCACCAAACAGCGTCTTGATATCCTGTTTCTTCGGCTGGATGAATTGGTACTGCCCTGAGGGTTTGCGGTGATCGTTGAGCACCCACTGGATGCGCTGCCAATCGTCAAAGAAATACTCCTGCAGCAGCGGCAGCACCTGATTGCGGAAAATCTCGCCCAAGCGCGACATGCGCTTGTCTTTTTCCAATGGCATGAAATAGGCGTGACCCAAGGCGTGCTCCCTGTCCAGAAGCGCTTCAATACGCTGGTTCATCACCCGCAACAGTTTGCCCACGTTGACCCCATCAACCTCAACAGCATCCAGCAACTCTGGCTTTGGTGGCATTTCCTTAAAGACAAACCGGCGACGCAAAGCCACGTCCAAGCCAGTCAGCGAACGGTCGGCCGTGTTCATGGTGCCGATCAGATACACGTTGGCCGGAACGCCGAAGCTGCTCCTTGAGTAAGGCAACACGGTTTCTAGCGCTTCAGCCTCACCCGTTCTTTTGGATGGTTCGATCAATGTGATCAGCTCGCCAAAGATGCGCGAAACATTGCCTCGGTTGATCTCATCGATCACCAAAACATAAGGCTCCCGTGCAGGCGGTGATGCCTGCGGCAGATCACTGAACTTGACGTTGGCCGCGGTCAACGCCTCCAGCAGATCAGGCCATTTGATCCGCCTCAAGGGGTACACGGTCTGCAGGGTTAGCTGCTTACCGTTGTTGAGTGCCACGACGTTAAAGTCAAGTCCTGTGGCCAGCCAATGAATTGGTAGCTTGTGGACGTAGTCCTTGCGAACGCCAGCAGGAACATTTGCTGTGTATTCGTACTCACCGGTGACAACTCCCACCGCACCAATCGTTGTGCGACTGGCCAGGCAAACGACCACATCGCCCACCACAATCTTCTCACCGAAATTTTCCAGCGATTTCCGCTCTTTCACACCCAGGTGCAAGTTAGGGTCTGCTAGATTGGCTGTGTCCAGATTACCGGCTTGAGACCACCCGATACGGCCCTCGCCGTGGCTCAAGCAATAGGTACGGGTTTCACCGGAACTACTGGCCTCCTCGATGGACAATTTCCAAACTTTGGCACCTTCGCGGATACCGACTTTCGCCTCAAGTTGTTTGTTGCGTCGCGCATCCGTGCAGAGCTGAGCGAATACACCTGGCTCCACCCGATACTGCAAGCTTTCTGACGAACTTTCATCATCTGTCTCTGTATCCGCCCGAATGCCCTCCACGAAGTCCTCATAACTGAAGCTCTGGTGGAAGGTCACGAAGCGCATACGGCCTGCATCTCGAAACTCATCAAAGCGGCGCTTTAATGCTTCCCGGTTCTGGATGTTCAAAGTGAGGAAAGCTGGGTCAAGAACCTCAAGTGCTGTATCGATCGTGGCGAACGTCTTACCCGTTCCGGGAGGTCCAAAGAGGATTTGATTGAGCGGCGGTTTGGGCATGGATACTTCGTCTATTAGGGATTGGGAAGTCACGATGCTGGGGACCTTTTCGCCGTCATAGGCCTCACAAAGAGCTACCAACGCCAGACGGGTGGGGATCGTTATCTTGACGATGGCGGTTCCCTCGGCCAGCGAAGGCGCGTTGGCAGGGATGTTGCTGCTGCGGCTTTTGCTGGCAGCGTAAGGAATCACAGAAGTCAATTGCCCCTTCACTTCGTCGGTGAGCCAGTCCCCTTGACTCAGGTACAGCGTGGGCGTCTTGTTGTCCAGCGCAAGTGCCACTTCGAGCCCACCCGCTGTTCGAAAGCCTGCCATTTTGTCTGTTGCCAACTTGATAGGGGTGAACCGATCCGATGCCATCAGGAAAGCATGTGTGTCTGGTGTGCTCAGCTTGGCTGACTCGATTGCCTGAATCTGCTCCCAAAGCTCATCACCGTAGGTCAGCAGATCCTGACCATTGCGCTTGGCTATGAGTTGTGCATGCATCTCACTGCAGCTGACTCGCCTCTCGCGGCTGGCGACTGCATGGAGACTTTCCTTTTTGAAGATGGGAAGTACGCATGGCTGCGTAGGATGCTGAAAGAGAAATGCAATCTTCCATTTGGTTACCGTGCCCAGGTCAGCCGCCTCGATGGTAGCCAGATCGCCTTTACGGGCAGCATGCGCGACCTGCGAGATGATGTTTCTAACGGTTGTGAACGCCTGCGCTGACGTCTCGCCGTACTTGCCGAACCATCCATATTCCGCGTCGTACCGCAACCCGCGCTGATCCGCCTTGTCGCTCAGGTCTTTGCGAGAAAAAACCCCAAACTTGAAAGAGGATCCGCCCCAAATGGAGCCGAGGTTTTCAGTACGAGTTTCCAGCCAGTTCGCAAAGCTGTCCTTGTCACCTGCTTGCGTGTACTGAGGCAGGGTCATCTGGTTCAATGCTTCGATCGGCCACCGCTTTAGGAAGTCATCCCACGTTGCTTGACGTTCTTCAATCGATGTGGTCATTCTGCAATTTTCTTCATGATTGCCTCAAGTTTAGGTAGGCGTAGGTGGCCCGAGATCAGGCACAATGGTTTCTTTTGTTCACACTGCTGTTCTGTCATGGCTTGTTGTCCGGTACATCCGGTTTGTTCAGTTCTCCGGCCAGCTCCGCCTCAATGTCGGCGATGCTCGGCAGGCTCTGCTCCAGGGTGGCCGGCAGGTCGCGCAGCAGCTGGTACTCGGCCACGCCGATGGGCTTGTCGATGCCTGAGAGCGCATATTCGGCTACCAGCCGGTTTTGCTGCTTGCACAGCAGCAGGCCGATGGTCGGCTTGTCGTCCGGCGCTTTCACCTGCGCATCGACTGCCGCCAGGTAAAAATTGAGCTGGCCGGCGTGCTCGGGCTTGAAGGCTGTGGCCTTGAGTTCGATCACCACATAGCATTTGAGGCGCGTGTGATAAAAAAGCAGGTCGATGAAGAACTCGTCGCCGGCGACCTCCAGCCGGAACTGCCGGCCCACAAAGGCAAAGCCGGCGCCCAGCTCCAGCAAGAAGCGGGTGATATGACGAATCAGGCCGTTTTCTATTTCTCGCTCGTGCGCGTCGTCGCCCAGGCCCAGGAAGTCGAACAGGTACGGATCCTTGAGCGTTTCGCGGGCCAGCGCCGACTCGGCAGCAGGCAGGCGAGCCTGAAAGTTCGTCACCGCGCCGCCCTGGCGCTGCTGCAGCCGGTTCTTGATGTGCAGCGCCAGCGTCGTGCGCGACCAGCCGTGCTGCACCGTCTGCACCGCATACCATTCGCGGTCGGCGGCGTTGTCCAACTGGGTCAGCAGCGTCACGATGTGGAACCACGGCAATTGGTCAGCAGGCTGCTGACCAAATTGGCCATCCGGGCAATGCTGGGCGAAAAACCGCATGTACTTGAGGTTGCTCGGCGACCAGCCGCGCATGTCGGGAAAGCCGTCCTTCAGGTCACGGGCCAGCCGGTCAATGACCTTGGTGCCCCAGCCTTGCATTTGTTGGCGCTGCAGGATGTCGCGCCCGATGCGGCCGTAGAGCTGCACCAGCTCGGCATTGACCGCGAGCGCGGCGCGTTGCCGGGCTTGGGCAATCTGGCCCTTGAGCTGGGCCAGCCAGTCGGCGTAGCCCTCGGGCAGGGCGAGCGCAGGTTTGCCTGCGGGCTTCATGCGCAGGCTTCTTCGAGCAGCGATTCGGCTTCGGGCAGGCGCAAATGGCCAGAGATCAGGCGCGGCAGCAGGGTGTCGCGCAGGGTGGCGAGGGTTTGGGCTTCTCCTCTGTTGTGACCAATTCTCTCAAATATAGGCTTCACCAGCACAGCAAATGCCTCCAGCACCCGTGACCCAGGGATAACAAAATTCATGCTCGAAACACCATCTGGCTTTACCCGTTGGTGGCTGTTTGATGTTCCGGTCACCAATTGGCAAAGCAATTCCTGAAACTTGGGTGTCGAAAAAGCGCAATAGATGAACTCTTTTGATGCGCTACTAGCAGGCACAAACACCAAAAATTCTGTCGAGCAAACAGCATGACGCCCAACGTCAACGGGAAGCCAAACACGGGGAATGTGTGGATTCAGCTTAGAAAGCAGTACAGCATCGGGTGGCACTGAAGTTTTGTTGCTTTTAATCTCTTCCCCCAACTCCGATACAGGCATTTGGTGTTTATCGAATGCGGGCAAGCTGAAATGCTCAAACAGGGTTTCGGGGTTCTTCAGTGGGTTGATCGAACCTTTGTGCTGTCGAGCTAATTCACCCAGCTTCCCGATCTGCCACCCCCTCGGCACCAATCCCAGCTCCGAGTCCTCAAATCCATCAGGAAACAGCGCCGTCGTGGCCTCGTCCATGCCTTCGGGAACGCAGCCTTCCATCTTGGCGCGCACGGGGTCGAAATCGACAAACCACGACTTGAACAGCGCCTGGGCGATGGCTTCGAGCGTGGCGTTGGTTTCTCGCAGGAGGGCGATGCGGTTGTCGAGGGCGCGAAGCAACTCAACGATGCAATCCTGCTCATGCCGAGCCGGCACCCGAAGGGGCATCGAGTAAATGAAATTCCGATTTAGAGACGGCTGTGCGCTTCCTGAGTTGAAAGCCGCAAGGTCGAGTGTCTGGAGCAAGTAATAAGCAAAACGCGGGTTATTGCCAAAAAAATCGGTGACATACAAACAAGTGTTGTGCGGCCAATAATCAACTTCGGAAAAATGAACTCTACCCATCGAAGCGCCACTTCGTCCAATTACAACCCCTGGACCTCTAGCTTTTGCTTCGGAGTGAGTCCCATTTGGACCCGCCGAACCCATAACAGGCACTGAGCCTGGGCGTTGTTCAGAGGCAGTTAAGTCATGGCCCCGCTGGAGACGAACGAAGTTACCAAGGGTGCAATCAGCCAACTCAGAACTCATATCCCAGCCCTCCCAGCTTGCGCCGGATCAGCACGTCCAGCTCCGCGCCCCTGGCCATCTGCTCGCCCAGCTTCTCGGTCAGCTGCTGCATCTTGGTGGCGAAGTCCTCGTCGTTGTCCTCGACCTCTTCGGCGCCTACATAGCGGCCGGGCGTGAGGACGTGGCCGTGCTGGGCAATTTCAGCCAGCTTGACGCTGCGACAAAAGCCCAAAATGTCCTGGTACTCGCCCGCGTCCGCCTCGCCGCGCCAGGCGGCGACGGTGGCGGCGATGCGCGCTATCACCTCGTCGTTGAATTCGGACTGCACCCGGCTGATCATGGTCGCCAGCTTGCGCGCATCAATGAACAGCACCTCGCCCTTGCGGTGGGTTTTCTGCTTGACCAGAAACCACAGGCACGCCGGAATCTGGGTGTTGAAAAACAGCTGGCCGGGCAGCGCGACCATGACTTCGACCACATCGGCCTCGACCATGGCGGCGCGAATCTGGCCTTCGCTGTTCTGGCTGCTGGACATGGAGCCATTGGCCAGCACGATGCCGGCGCGGCCGGTGGGCTTCAAGTGGTGCAGCATGTGCTGCAGCCAGGCGTAGTTGGCGTTGCCCGGCGGCGGGTCACCATGGACCCAGCGCGCATCTCCCATCAGGCTGCCGTGCCACCAGTCGCTGATGTTGAAGGGCGGATTGGCCAGGATGAAGTCGGCGCGCAGGTCCGGGTGCTGGTTGCGGGTGAAGGTGTCGCCGGGCTCTTTGCCCAGGTTGAAGTCGATGCCGCGAATGGCCAGGTTCATCGCCGCCAGGCGCCAGGTGGTCGGGTTGGCTTCCTGCCCGTAGATGGACACGTCGCCCAGCTTGCCGCCGTGCGCTTCGATGAACTTTTCCGACTGCACGAACATGCCGCCCGAGCCGCAGCACGGGTCGTAGACCTTGCCGCTGTGCGGGCTCAGGATGGCCACCAGTGTCTTGACGATGCTCGCTGGCGTGTAGAACTGCCCGCCGCGCTTGCCTTCGGCGCTGGCGAACATGCCGAGAAAATACTCGTACACCTGGCCCAGCACGTCGCGGGCGGTCGAGGGGTTGTCGCCAAAGCCGATGGTCGAGATCAGGTCCACCAGTTCGCCGAGCTTGCCGTCGGGCAACTGGGCGCGGGCGTAGCGCTTGTCCAGGATGCCCTTGAGCGTGGGGTTTTCCGCCTCGATGAGCGTCAAGGCGTCGTCAATGCGCTTGCCAATGTCCACCTGCTTGGCGGCGGCGCGCAAGCTCTCCCACCGGGCGGCTTCGGGCACCCAGAAGGCGTTGACCTCCTTGTAGTAGTCGCGGTCTTCGAGTTCGGCCTCGATGTCCTCGGGCGCGGCGTCCCCGTAGTAGTAGGCGTCGGCCGGGTTGGTCAGGCGGGTAGTGAGTTCCGCGCGGCGGGCGGCAAAGGTGTCGGAGATATATTTGACGAAGATCAGGCCCAGCACCAGGTGCTTGTATTCGGCCGCGTCCATGTTGGCGCGCAGTTTGTCGGCGGTGGCCCAGAGGGTTTTTTTGATGTCGTCGAGCATTGCGTGGCGTTTTTCCGGGTCGGATTCATTTTGTTTCAGCTCTTGGGATTATGGAGGGCGAAAACCAAAGCACGTCCTTGGTGGATTCCCGGCGCCGAACTCTGAAAACGTGGCGATAGGTTGTCAGGAGTTCTTGCAGCGCGAGCATGTTTTGGGTGCTCTGGGAGAAGTAGTTTTTAAGCTCGAATGGTGGTGTTGCCACCTCGACGGCGGCCTATACGAAACCGTTTCTGTCAGCTGCAAGCGAGTGCATTCAACAAATTGAGGCTGGTCGGCGGTTGTCAGGGGATTGTCTGGGCGTCTCCCGGCTGGGGCCGGGACCGGGCTCTATGGATAAACCACCAAGCCACACCGCAAAACGCCCGTGTGTCTTGGCCCTTCGGGTAACGATCCCTGACGCTGATCCTCTCTCTGAACAACCAGCTGTGCTTCAGCAGCTTCAAGAGTGAAGTATGTTGTTCACGGGGTATTTCATGATACCTGTATGGATATCTAAGTAGATATCCATACAGGTATCTTATACGATAACCAAAAAGGTATCTTTTCTTTTATAATTTGATACCCATATGAAAACCCTTTTGGGTATCCTAAAAGATATCTTTTCGGATATCTTTATGGGTTGCCATTTTGGTATCTTGTAAATTTCTTATTTGAGGCTTTTCAATGCCATCCATAATTTTTGCCTCGCCTAAGGGCGGAGCCGGTAAAACCACATCGGCGCTCATCCTGGCAACCCAAATCGCAAAGCAGGGGATTGCTGTGACCATCATCGACGCGGACCCGAACCATCCGGTGAAGCGATGGGCTAAGGGTGGTGGAACCCCGGAAAAGCTCACTATCGTTTCCGATGTGACCGAAGCGAACATTGCAGATCAGATTGAGGAAGCAGCGGGAAAGACGCCCTTTGTTGTTGTTGATATGGAGGGAACCGCAGCAACAATCGTCGCTTACGCTATTGCCGAGGCCGATTTTGTGATCATCCCTACCCAGGGTTCACAGCTGGACGCGGAGCAGGCCAGCAATGCTTTGCGCCTGATCCGCGCCCATGAGCGCGGAATCCAGAAACACAAGCCAGATTACAAGTTGCCCTATGCGGTACTGTTTACCCGAACCTCGGCAGCAATCACAAGCCGGGACACCAAGTTCATTCGAAAGAGTTTTGAAGAGGCCGGAGTTTTCTACTTTCGCACCGAATTGAACGAACGCGCCGCTTTCAAAGCTATGTTCTCGTTCCGTCAGCCGCTTGAGGCATTGAACCCGGCAGAGGTTTCCAACATCCCCAAAGCCATAGAGAATGCCGAAGCCTTTACCAGCGAAGTAATCGAACGCATCCGATCGGCAAAAGCCACCCCAGACAAAGAAAAGGTTGCATGATGAGCCGTGCCAATCCCCTTGATAGCCTTAATCTGGATGATTTTCAGATCAAGCCAGCAGAAGAGAAAAAGCCTAAGCAGGACAGAGAGGCCATTGCCAAGGTTGCTGAAGAAAATGGTTTTCCAAGTCGTCAAGCTCAGCTTAAGGCCAGCATCGAACGCCCACGGCAGCATTACTTTCGAACCGGACGCAATATGCAGATGGCCATTAAAGGCACCCCGGAATGCCATGAACACCTTCAAAGGCTAGTTCAGGAACTGGATGTGCCAAAAGGCGTCATTCTTGAGGAAGCCTTGAAAGCACTGGATGCCATTAAATCCAGTCCCGAGCTAATTGAACGCCTTGACCGGGAATTTCCTAAACGTCATCAAAGATAGCTTATAAGATACCCATTACGATACCCAATTAGATACCCAATTAGATATCTTTATGGATATCTAATTGGGTTGAAAATAGAACTTGCCACGCAGACCGATACTGTACGGGTAAGGAAGTGAAGCAGGACGCAAGCAAAAACGGTATCGAATTGCAACTGGTCAAGCTCTTGAGGCTAAGAAGGGTTTTGTGCTGCTGCCCAGGCGCTGCGTGGTCGAGAACAGCTTTGGATGGCTGGCTAAGTTCAGACGGGCGAGCCGCGATTTCGATCGCATGCCTGAGGTATTGGCCGGGCTGGGGTCATCTTAGGAAGGCCAGAATTTTATCAAGTTTTGAGAGCGAAAAAGCGTTCACACCTGCTCCAGTCCTTACGTTCGCTGCGCTTACCTATGGAGAAGCAGCGCCAGTCGGCACGGGAAAACTCAGACCGCTACGGCCGCTGACCAACCCTTAGCATACGATTTTCCCCGTTTCCTGAAGCCACCCTCACTGCAGCTTACGCTTGCCAGACAAACAGGGCGATTTCGCAGCCCATCCTTGATGGCTCAAATTTGAATTCGCCATATCGAAATGTGATGGTTTAATTGTCGAGAACCTCAAGAGAATGATGACTGATTGGGAGGTTTTCATGCTTCTTAACGGGCAGCGGCAACGCTGGCACATTGTTTCCCGTGGATGGAGGCACGCCGCCTTGATTGAACCGAGCCATTGAATAACAAAATTCTGGAAAGTAATTGCAAAAGCACTACCACAGGTGAGGCACAAAAAACTTGGCCTTAAAAAGGCTGCAAGATAGAAAAAAGTCCAGTGCGGGAACACTGGGCTTTTTGGTTGTTTTGCGAGAACAGTCGATATCAGTAGGAACTAATTAATCTTCGCGTGACAAGCGGAATTCTATCGAAAAGGAAAACCC